>NZ_JBWKYI010000034.1:0-52019 GCF_059423705.1 Pedobacter sp. GW460-11-11-14-TSB4 | reverse complement strand
ATTTTATGCCAATAGAAATGGGAATAAAAAATATTCTGCTAAACTTTATAAAAGGTTTAATAAAGAAATCAAACTCGTAATTAAGAATCCGAACTTAGGGATTCAGTCCTCAGATCCAAATATTAGGGGTTTGATTATTTTTGATTTTATTATATTTTATGAGGTTAGTGACACTCAAATCATTATTCACACCATTTGGCAAACACATCAAAACCCAGATAAATTAATTGTTGAAATACCTGCACGCTAAACTATTTGCTTAACCCATAAAGAATGCCGATTTTTGCAACGATTTCGGCATTCTTGTTGTTAAGAAGAAAGGAGATGATATTTTATTCATCTGCTCACTAAATGCCGGGGTTTTTACACATGAAAATAATATTAACTTTTATAAGCTGTTTGTTCCTTTTTACTACTGCTTTTGCACAAAAAGGAGAGGTAACGGTTATAAAAGATCCTTTAATCGATAGTTTAATTGCTAAACGTTTGGAAGTTTATAAAACTTCTGGCGAGGTAAAACCCGGAAAACCGATTGTTTCGGCTTATGGTTACCGCGTACAAATTTTTTATGGCTCAGACCGGCGCGAAGTTTTTAGCGAACAAGCCAGGTTTAAAGGTCTTTATCCTAAATTAAACACCTATCTCGTTTATAAAGAACCCAACTATTATGTGCGCGTGGGCGATTTTAGGACACGGCTGGAAGCACAACGCCTCATCAATGAGCTCAGACCAAATTTCCCGACATTGTTTATTTTTAGGGAGAAAATTAATGCACCAAGTTTAGATACCACCACAAGTAATGATCAAAAATAAAATCCAAGAACTGGCCAGCAACATTTTTAATGATGTAGTAGGCTATCGTCAACATATCCATGCCAATCCCGAATTATCTTTCAAAGAATTCGAAACTTCATTGTTCATCAAGGATAAATTAAAAAAATGGGGCATTGAATATACCGACTGTGCCAATACTGGTGTGGTAGGTTTAATTAAAGGTAACCTGCCCTCCGATCAGGTAATTGCCTTACGTGCGGATATGGATGCTTTACCGATCCATGAAACCAATGATAAACCTTATCGTTCTAAAAACCATGGCGTAATGCATGCCTGCGGCCATGATGTGCATACCTCTTCGCTTTTAGGAACAGCACATATTTTAAATCAGCTAAAAGATGAATTTGGAGGGACAATTAAACTGATCTTCCAGCCAGCCGAAGAATTGTTGCCGGGCGGAGCGAGTATCATGATTAAAGAAGGTGTATTGGAGAATCCAAAGCCTAATGCTATCGTTGGTCAGCATGTAATGCCATTAATTGATGCTGGTAAAGTAGGTTTCCGTTCAGGTATTTACATGGCCTCAACCGATGAGTTATATGTTACTGTAACCGGAAAAGGCGGTCATGGTGCACAACCTCACCAAAATATCGATCCGGTTTTAATCGCATCACATATTATTGTTGCGCTGCAGCAAATTGTTAGCCGTAATGCCGATCCACGTTTACCATCCGTTCTATCTTTCGGTAAGGTAATTGCCAACGGGGCGACCAATGTAATTCCAAACGAGGTAAAAATCGAAGGTACATTTAGAACCCTGGATGAAAACTGGAGAGATGAAGCACACAAACGCATGAAAAAAATGGCCGAAGGAATGGCTGAAAGCATGGGTGGAAGTTGCGATTTTGATATCCACAGAGGTTATCCGTTTTTAATCAATGAAGAAAAACTAACCGCAAACGCGAGGGCTTTCGCCGAAGATTTTTTAGGCAAAGAAAATGTGGTTGATTTAGATATCTGGATGGCTGCCGAAGATTTTTCTTTCTACTCGCAGGTAACAGATGCCTGTTTTTATCGTTTAGGTACTGGGAATGCAGCAAAAGATACGCAATATTCGGTACATACCCCACGATTTGATATTGATGAAGATGCTTTGAAAATATCCACAGGATTAATGGCTTATATTGCTTTAAAACAACTAGGGAATTAATGATGTAAGGTGGAGGATGTAAGATGGACAACGGCGTTAAATCGTCCATGAGAGACATCTTACATAACACATTTTCCATTATCCATCGTCTATTTTCCATTTTACCTATTCCATTTTCCATGAAAAAAGTACTTTTTCTTTTACTGTTAATATCGCTCTTTAATAAAGGTTTTGCTCAGGAAATCAACCGTTTTAATCCTGATACCATTAAAACCATTACGCTCGATTCGGCAGTAAATATTAAGGCCGAAAAGTTGAATGTCGAAACTTTCATCAGAAAGGTCATGTACGATACTTCTTTTTATCAGTCGTTTAGGGATATGAAACGTTATACTTTTATCGCTGAAAACAGGATTTATAGTTATGACAAAAAGAATAAGGTGGATGGAAAAATTTACCGCAAAATCCGCCACAACAACAGCGGACCTTATAAAATGGAATACCTGGTAAAGCAGGATACCGGTAAGATTTATAAGAAAAACGGTAAATACCAGTTATATACGGTAGAAATGTTCGATTACATTTTTATGAATGCTTACAATACTGACTTTGTACCGAATGCACCAAAACCTGACGGAAAAGGTGGAACAAACGAAAGTTATAAAGACAAACTGAAAACATTAATCTTCAATCCCGGTCGTCCGGTAAAAGTTCCTTTCATCGGTAGTAAAACCGAAATATTTTCGGCCAATATGCGCCAGTATTACGATTATGGTTTCACCAGTGGCACTTATCTCGATTCTATTCCGGTGTATCGATTCAAGGTTTCAGTTAAGCCTGACCTAAGTAGCTGGACAAAAGATGGTATCATGATCAAAGAGCTGGTGACCATTTTCGATAAACGGAATTTTAACATTCTGGGCCGTTATGTCGACATGAAATACAGCAATATGCTGTTCGATTTTGATGTACAAATGAATATAGAAATGGGCTATTTCGGAGAGGATAAATTACCAACCAAAATTACTTACCAGGGTAACTGGGATTATCCTTTCAAAAAAGAAGAAAGGGCAAGTTTTTTAATCGTACATAAAGATTATAAACTCGAAAAGGGCAAATAAGGATTTGAGGCAAGCGGTCGTCATCCTGACCTTTAGCGCAGCGGAAAGCTACGCAGTATATTTATTCAGGATCTATTTTGCATGAAGATGCTGACCACGTAGTAGCTACAAGGCAATTGAAAACACTATTCTACTTGTAAAATGAATTCAGCATGACGATCGCGTTGGGATGAGGGGATGAAAATTAATCATTGAGAATAAATATTAATCGAATTCAGGTTATTATCTTTAAACGATTATTTAAACCGATCAATATGCAACTCTTTTCTTCCTTGAAATTTAAAATATCATTTACTTTAGTATTGTTTACGGGTATTCATGTGCATGCACAGGTATTGTCGTCGAAGCAAATCGATAGTGTGGTAGAAAAAACGCTGAGCACCTTTAACGTTCCAGGGATTGCAGTTTCTGTAATTAAAGACGGTAAAATTATCCACTTAAAGGGTTATGGATTAAGCTCTATTAAAACCAATAAAAAAGTTGATGAGCATACCCTTTTTGGTGTGGCATCAAACACGAAGGCTTTCACCGCTGCTGCTTTGGGGATGCTGGTTGATGAAAAGAAAATTACCTGGGACACAAAAGTTACCGATGTAATTCCGGAGTTTAAAATGTACGATGCCTACGTAACCAGCGAATTTACCATCCGCGATCTGCTTACACATCGCAGTGGCCTGGGTTTGGGCGCTGGCGATTTAATGATCTGGCCGGATTCGTCAACTGTAGATAAAAAACAGCTGATCCATAACCTCCGTTATTTAAAACCAGTTTCTTCTTTCCGCACCAAATATGATTACGATAACCTGATGTACATTGTTGCTGGAGAGGTGGTAGCAAGAGTTTCAGGGATTACTTATGAAGATTTTATTGAGAGCAGGATTATTAAACCATTAGGTATGACCAAAACGGCAGCTTCTTGGTACCGCTTAAAAGACAAATCGAATGTGATTGATGGCCATGCACCATATCAGGGCAAACTGCTGCCTGTAGGGTTAAGTTTTGGAGAAATCGCAAATGCCGCTGGCGGGATTTACTCGAACGTTACCGATATGAGCAAATGGGTGATGGCCATGATTAATGGTGGTAAGTATGGCGAAACATTGGATAAGAAATTATTCAGTCCTGCTGTAGCAAGAGAACTTTGGACTCCGCAAACCATTATCGCTGGAGGTAATCCGGCTGCTTTCAGTAGTTATGGTTTAGGTTGGTTTTTAAGTAATGTGAATGGCAATTTCCAGGCGACACATACTGGTGGGTTATCTGGAATTGTAACACAGGTAACCATTCTTCCCGAAATGAAATTGGGCATTATTGTATTAACCAATCAACAATCGGGTGCGGCATTTAATTCGATCACGAATTCGATTAAGGATGGCTACCTGGGTATTAAAGGACAGGATCGGATTAAAACCTATAACGATAACAGACTTAAAAACGAAAAACAGGCTGACGAAATGGTGAGCAAAGTTTGGAATGATATTGCAGCACAGCAAAAACTGTCGGTCGCAAAGCCAGATGCTAAAAATTATTATGGCACTTTTCATGATGCCTGGTTTGGCGATGTAAGCATTAGCGAGGTGAATGGCAAGATGCATTTTCAGGCAAAAAATGCCCCCAAATTAAAAGGTGATATGACTTACTATAAGGGCAACACCTTTATTGTAAAATGGTATGATAGAAGTTTAGATGCCGATGCTTTTGTTAATTTTAGTCTAGATAACAATGCTTTGGCAGATGGGTTTAAAATAGAAGCCATTTCGCCATTAACCGATTTTAGTTTCGATTTTCAGGACCTGGATTTTAAAAGAACCGATAAAAAATAATACTAATCAATTATACAATGAAAACATTATTTAAAACGAGTATTTTACTAAGCTTTTGCTTACTTGCATTAACATCAATGACATTTAAACCAAAACGGATTATCTTCTTTGGCGATTCGATTACCCAACAGGGCCTTTCTAAAAATGGGTATGTAACCCTGATCAAAAAATCGCTTGATTCTACCAAATACGATGTAATCGGGGCTGGGATAGGCGGCAACAAAGTTTACGATTTATACCTGCGTTTAGAGGATGATGTATTAAATAAGAAGCCTGATTTAGTGGTAATTTATGTCGGTATTAATGATGTCTGGCATAAACAATCATCCCATACCGGAACCGATTACGATAAATATTTAAAGTTTTACCAGGCTTTAATCAATAAAATTCAGGGTGTGGGCAGTAAGGTGGTATTGGTTACCCCATCGGTTGTTGGGGAGAAAAAAGATGGTACCAATGAGTTGGATGCCGATTTAAATAAATATGCAGAAGGGATAAGAACATTAGCCGCAAAAAATAATCTTCCTGTATGCGATTTGAGGAAAATTTTTGCAGAATACGAAGCGAAAAATAATCCCGAAGATAAAGAAAAAGGCATTTTAACCGTTGATAGAGTACACTTAAACGAAACAGGTAATAAATTGGTTGCTGATCAGTTATTGCCTTTGGTAAAATAGTAGGTTTTAAACCGCAGAGTACGCAAAGTATTCCACAAAGAACACAAAGAAATTTTCTCTGTGTTCTTTGTGTTTTTTCTCTGTTATCTTTGTGGTTAAATAAGAAGGAAAGAGCTGTGCGTATATGATCAACCGCGAAACGATAGATAAGATAATGGATACCGCCCGTATTGAGGAGGTAGTTGGGGATTTTGTGCACTTAAAAAAACGCGGAACCAGTTTAATTGGTAATTGCCCTTTTCATGGCGAAAAAACCCCTTCCTTTCACGTATCCGTAACTAAAGGCATTTACAAGTGTTTTGGTTGTGGTAAAGGAGGCGATTCAGTGCGCTTTATCATGGATCATGAAAAATATTCATATCCGGAAGCACTTAAATTTTTAGCCAATAAATACAATATAGAAGTTGAGGAAGCCGAATTAAGCCCTCAGGATGCCGAAGCACAGAGTGCCAAAGAAAGCCTTTATGTGGTTTCGCAGTATGCCGCTGCATTTTTTGTAAAACAGCTCTGGGAAACCGACGAAGGCCGGGGAATAGGCCTGAGCTATTTTAAAGAACGTGGTTTTAGAGAAGATATCCTGAAGAAATTCGAGGTAGGTTATTCTCCCGATGTGTGGGATGCCATGACCCAGAGCGCAACTAACGCCGGCCATAAATTAGAGTTTTTAGAAGCTACCGGATTATCGATCAAAAACGATAACGGAAAAATTTATGATCGCTTTCGGGGTCGGGTAATGTTTCCGATCCATAACTTTACGGGCAGGATTATTGGTTTTGGTGGTAGAACGCTAAAAACAGATAAAAACGTTCCGAAATATGTAAACTCGCCTGAAAGTGAAATTTATCATAAGTCGAATGTACTTTATGGCTTATTTCATGCTAAAAAAGCCATCCGCGATTTGGATAACTGTTACTTGGCAGAAGGTTACGCCGATGTGCTTTCGGTACATCAGGCCGGAATAGAAAACGTGGTGGCCTCTTCGGGTACTTCGCTAACGGTAGAGCAAATTAAACTGATCGGGCGTTTTACCCAGAACATTACCATTTTATTTGATGGCGATGCTGCGGGGATTAAAGCCTCACTTCGTGGTTTGGATATGATTTTGGAAGAAGGCCTGAACGTGAAAATCGTTTCCTTTCCCGATGGCCACGATCCCGATTCTTATATGCACCATGTTGGGGCAGGCGCTTTTAAAACTTATCTCGAACAGAACAGAAAAGATTTTATTCTGTATAAGGCGAATGTGCTGCTTAAAGATGCAGGGAATGATCCGATTAAAAGAGCAGGTATTATCCGCGATATTGTAGAAAGTATTGCCAAAATTCCTGATCCCATTAAGGCTTCTGTTTTTATCCGTGAGTGTAGCAGCTTACTTGAAATCGATGAGCATATTTTACTGAGCGAACTCAATAAAATGCGTTCGGCTAAGCTTAAGAAAAGTTTTGATAATAATCAGCGGGCAAATCCATCAGCAAGTCCGAAACCCTATTCTTCTGGTCCGCCGGAGCCGCTTGGTCCACCCGACGATTTATGGGATGATAGCGCAGGCCCGATGGGTCACGAGGCACCTGTAGAAGAAAATGAACATCAGGAAAAGGAAATTGTACGTTTGTTACTGGCTTTCGGGCACGAATTTGTAAACTGGGATAAAATTGATGATATGTACATCGGTTCATTCATCATGCAGAACCTGAGTGATGTAGAATTTGATGATCCACTTTGTAAAAGAATTATCGATTATTATAAATCAGAAATCGACAACGGCAGATTACCTACATCGAACCATTTTGTTAAACATGAGGATAGGGATATTGCCGATCTGGCCATTACACTTTCAACCTCAGAGTATGCTTTAAGTGAAAACTGGTTAAATAAACACCTTATTTATGTGAAGGATGAATCGATGAATTTAAAAGCCACTATTTTAGGCGGTATTTTTCACCTTAAAAAACGTAAAGTCGAAAAGATATTGATGAACCTGTTGAAAGAGATAAAGGAAGAAAAGAACGAGGATAACCAAATGATTTTAATGCAGCGTTATGGCGTAATTAAAGGTGTGGAAAGGGAAATTTCTAAGTTTCTGGGTTCTGTAATTGTTAAATAATGACGGAATAATTAGTAGCAAGTAATGATCGCTTATCTTTAAGTAATTTTACTTCATACGTTACTATAGTATCGTCACCCTGACCTGTAGCGCAGTGGAAAGCTACGAAGTAAATTTATTTCAGGGTCTTAATAGTATGAAAGATGCTGACCACGAAGTAGCTATTAGACCATTAAAAAACAATAGAAATGGCTAATAAAATAAATTCAGCATGACGATCGACCTAAATAAGAAGCTAAAAGCAATCATTGTAGTAAAATATTAATCAAACTCCAATATTTAATCACTCATGGCATTTCACAATGATTTAGGTAAAGAAGGAGAAAATATTGCAAAGCATTATCTGGTGGATAAAGGTTATGAGATCTTAGATGAAAACTGGACCTATGGCAAAGCGGAGGTGGATTTGATTGTTTATAAAAATGGCATCATGGTTTTCGTAGAAGTTAAATCACGTAGCTCGGTTGCTTTTGGCGAACCTGAAGAATTTGTGCACAAAGCCAAGCAAATTCAGATGGAATTAGCCGCTAATGCTTATATTGAAATAATGAACCATCAAAACGATATCCGTTTTGATATTATTGCCATTACATTTACAAAGAATAAAAATTATAATTTAAACCATATAGAAGATGCGTTTTGGCCTGAAGATTAACCCCATTAAAAATTTCCTGTTTATCGGAATTGCACTTGCATTGGTAAGTTCCTGTAAAGACAGTTCTACCACAACATACCGTAGCTTTCTTTCTCCAATGATTGGCCTCAATGTGCCCTCAGGAAGCGAATTTGATGTGAAAGTACAGTTTGGAGCTGAACAAAAAGTAGACTCTGTCGTTTACCTGATCAATACACTTAAAGTGGCTTCAAAAGCAGATACTTCTGCCATCAAACTTAAAACCGCAGGTTTAAAATTGGGTAATCACCTGTTGACGGCCAAAATATTTGGCGCCGGAAAGTCGGAAGATTTAACTTCGAATATTAATGTATTGGCTGCCCAGGCGCCTGTTGAATATACTTACAAAGTGATTAAAACCTTACCTCACGATACCTCTTCGTATGTAGAAGGTTTAGAATATCATGATGGCTTTTTCTATGAAAGTGCCGGCGATTATGGCCACTCCAGCTTGCGTAAAGTAGATCCTTCAACTGGTAAAATCCTTCAGAAAACAGATTTGGATAAACAGTATTTTGGCGAAGGCATAACGGTAATCGGCAACAAGATTATTCAATTAACTTACCGCGAGAAAGTTGGTTTTGTATATGATAAAGCAAGCTTTAAAAAACTATCCGAATTTTCGTACACCACTGGCAGAGAAGGCTGGGGTCTGGCTTTTGATGGTGAGAAAGTATTGAATACCGATGGCTCGAACACCATCTTTTTCCTGAATAAAGATACCTATCAGAAAATTGGATCAATTGATGTTTTTGATCATAAAGGGCCAATTCAAAATCTGAATGAACTGGAAATTATCGATGGAAAAATTTATGCAAATGTTTATACCACCAACGAGATCCTGATTATTAATCCAGCAACTGGTGCTGTGGAAAGCAAGATTGATTTATCGGGATTGTTGCCTGCAGATTATTTTAAAACTGACGATGCAAAGGCCAATAATGTGTTAAACGGTATCGCCTACGATAAAGCAACCAAAAGACTTTTTGTTGCCGGTAAAAAATGGCCACATATTTTTCAGATTGAGTTGATTAAGAAATAATTTAATTTTCGATATGTCACATTGAGCTTGTCGAAATGCCTTACTATGAATTTAAGTAAGTCCTTCGACAGGCTCAGGATGACAAACTTCTAATCCTGTTTCTTTGGCTCATCTAAATAACCATTAAAAATAATGGGTTGTTTATTCATGCTGCTTGCCGTTAATGAGGCATACCCATTGGTTGAAATGTTTATCGTAAACCGATAATTTTCTCTTTTCACATCCTTTGTATTAATCTGGATTGTGTACGATCCTTTTTTATTCTTCGATTCCGTATAGGTAAAATCTTTTGAAGTAAATTTAATACCACCCTGTGTAGGATCCATCGGGGCAGAGAAAGATCTGCCATAATAAGGCAGATAAGCAACAATACTGTCTTTGGTAACCCTAACATCGTATTGCGAACCCGATAGGTTGATAGAAGAACCACCCTGACTACCCGGCATCATGGCCAATACTCTGCTAATGTCGTTGTTCGACATCGGCAGGGCAGTGTTAGCAACAAAAGTATAATTTTTATCTGCTACAATTTTTACTGTAGTTTCCTTATTGGTTTGGGCAAAAGATTGAAATCCAAGCGAAAGAAGTGCTAGACTCAATATTAAATTTAAACGTTTCATAATGTGTGTTTTAAATGTGTAACAATTTAAAGATGCACAGAATTGAAAGATTCCATAATAGTGCCAGAAAATGGAAGGTAGCGTAAATTTAACGTTTTTAGTTTTTATATAAAGGGTTTACCTTTTCCGAATAACTCGATTTGTATAAAGGATTACTTTTTTCTGTTGCAGAAGCACCTAAAGCGGTGAATTTATACGTACCCACAGCAAGGTTATTAAGTTCTATCTCACCATTTTCGTTCGTGATTAGCGTAATTAAACTTCCTCCAGGATTTTTGCCACCTTTCACAATTATGCCACCAATTGGTGATCCCGCTACCCGCGATTTGGGATTAGTAGCAGGTACTGAAATGATAAATTTATAATTCCCTGCGCTGGCGTTGTTAAATTCGATTTCCCCATTCTGATTCGTCACTAGTGTAATGGTATGGTCTCCAGGGTTTTTGCCGCCTTTCACTACAATACCGCCTATTGGTTGCCCCGCCACAAAACTGACTTCACCCGTGGCTACATCTAGTTTGCCTTTAATAGACTTCATGAGACAAGGGAAATGCGATTCAGGATAATTTAATTTACAGTAATCACAATAATGTCCTTCCGGTGCCTGAACCCTTAATGGTTGCGTATTTGTTTCCTTAGTTTCTGTTGATGTACTGGTTCTTTTAACCTGAGCTTGAATGGTAAATGAAATGCATAGCAGACATACTGCTATAAAAGCCCGTTTTTTCATAATATTTGATTAGTAAGATAAAATTAATCAAAAAATATGGCTCTTGCTAGTTTTTGAAGAGGGATGAGGCAATAACTTTTTTGTGTGATCATTTCTTTTTAGATGCCTTGGCAAAGGGGTTGAAGGCCAGGGCAAGCTTAACCCAGAAATCGAGTTCATCATTCCGGCCCAAAACATCTTCTGATACAGAGATATAACCCTTCATTGGTCTGTCGCCCATAATCATCTGCTGCCAGCCATCTTTATGTGATAGGCTTTCTAAACTATTTGGATCGAGCCGTACCATTAAGCTATTCTTAGAAACACCAAGGCACATTTTGCCATTAACCATAAAAACAAGTCCGCTGAACATTAGTTTTTCTTCTACATCGGCTATATGCATCAACCGTTCGGCCACGCGAAGGGCTAAGGTTTCATTATATGCTCTCATAATTCAGTTGTATGGTCTGTTGAAACAAATTTGATTCCTTTTGATTTAGTCGTGTTCAAAACTAAATTACATCTTTATCAACCAATTTTCAATAATCTGACGTTATTCTTTAAATTTGCAACATGTTGTTAAACTGCTATCAGGAAGAATTATTAGAGGCCGGATGTGATGAAGCTGGAAGAGGTTGCCTCGCTGGTCCTGTTTTTGCTGCGGCGGTTATTTTACCAAAAGGTTTTGTACTGGAAGGACTAAACGATTCGAAACAGCTATCTCACGAGCAAAGGGCTTTACTGAGGCCCATTATAGAGCAGGAGGCTTTGGCCTGGGCGGTTGCTTCTTGCGATCATGAAGAGATAGACCGGATCAACATTTTAAATGCTTCTTTTCTGGCCATGCACCGGGCGATCGAAAGATTGCATACCCAGCCACAATACCTGGTCATTGATGGCAACCGTTTCAAAACCTATCCGCAAATTCCACATAGCTGCATTATTAAGGGCGATGGTAAATATTTAAATATCGCTGCAGCCTCTATATTGGCAAAAACGCACCGGGATGAATACATGACCAACCTGCATCTCGATTTTCCGCATTACAACTGGCAACAGAATAAAGGATACCCAACCATTGCACACCGTAAAGCCGTAATCGAAATGGGCCTATCGCCTTTTCACCGCAAAACTTTTAATGTGAGCGATCCTCAGTTAGAACTGTTTTCAAAAAACGCCTAAAATTTCGTATTTTCACAACATCGTGAAAATTCTGTTGATTACTAAGCGGGTTCCCTTTCCGCCAAATAGTGGTTATCCCATTGTGGTTTATAATACCATAAAAGGTTTACTGCAACTTGGTGCAGATATTACTTTGTTTAGCCTCAACCCCACAAAAGGACGGATTGATATCGAAGATATATACGATCCTATTTTTGAACAGATTAAATACCACACCTACGATTTAGATACCGATGTAAATGTGTGGTCGGCATTTTTTAATATTTTCACCAACGAATCCTATAATGTTTCCAGGTACTATAGCGAAGATGCTGCGCGGCAGTTAGAAAATCTCCTGCGCGAAAATGTGTTTGATATCATCCAGTTTGAAGGACTCTTTGTCGTGCCTTATCTGGATGTGGTTAAGGCAAATAGCAATGCAAAGCTGATTTACCGGGCGCATAACATAGAGTTTACTTTGTGGGAACGTCTTTCTCATTCAGAAAAGTTTCTCATTCGGCGCAAATACCTAGCTTTTTTAGCCCAACGGCTTAAAGCGTATGAAACGGATCAGATTAACCGTTTTCACCAGATTTTTGCCATTTCCGAGCCCGACCGCCAAAGTATATTGAGGTTTGGCTGCGAAATTCCAATGTCGGTTTTTCCTGTTGCCATCGATCTGGAAAAATATAAGGTAGATAAAACCAAAACCAGTTTCCCTACACTTTTTCATTTGGGTGCGATGGATTGGCGACCAAATCAGGAAGGATTAGAATGGTTTTTGGATGATATCTGGCCCGATATTGAAAAACTGAATAAAGACCTGCGTTTTTATATTGCGGGGAAAAACATGCAGAAACATTTCTTCGAATACGATTCTGAAAACCTGATTGTAGAAGGAGAGGTTTTCGATGCCGTAGAATTTATGAATTCGAAGGCGATTATGATTGTTCCTTTAATTTCGGGTACCGGCATGCGGGTGAAAATTATTGAAGGCATGGCCATGAAAAAATGCATTATTGCTACAACTACCGCTGCAGAGGGCATTAATTGCCGGCATGGGCACGATATTTTAATTGCTGATTCTGCAGATGAATTCTATCGCTCCATTTTACAATGCATCATCAACCCTAAGCGTTGGGTAGAGATAGGAGAGAACGCCCGTAAAACGGTCGAAACCGACCACGGCGTGCATTTAATTTCCAGTAAAATGCTGAAGATTTACGAAGAATTGGTGAGCGCGTAAGTATATAAGAGTTGACAACTTTTCTATGCACTTGGAAAGAAAAATTGTCAACGCTGGAAATCTCTTAAATAGATGCTGAAGCAAGTTCAGCATGACGATTACGATAAGCAGTCTTCTAAAAAACTCCTTAAAATTAACCTCAAAATTTTGTCTTTTTCTTAGTAGTTTTGCCCCACGAAGAATAAAGATGAAATCATCATATTAAGGATTAATAAATTACAATCGCTTCATTATCATAAAATATAAAATTTACGGATGAAAAACACCGCATTAACAGAAAAACACATCGCTTTAGGCGCTAAAATGGTTCCATTTGCAGGTTACAATATGCCTGTTACTTACGAAGGTATTAACGCCGAACATGCAACTGTTCGTAATGGTGTAGGTGTTTTTGATGTAAGCCACATGGGCGAATTTATTCTTAAAGGTGAAAATGCATTAGATCTTATTCAACGTGTAACCAGTAATGATGCTGCTAAATTATATGATGGAAAAGTTCAGTACTCTTGTTTGCCGAACAAAGATGGTGGTATTGTAGACGATCTTTTGGTTTACAAAATAGACGATAAAACCTATATGTTAGTGGTAAATGCTTCTAACATAGAAAAAGACTGGAACTGGATTCAACAATTCAACTCGAAAGATGTTGAAATGCACAATATTTCTGATCAAACTTCGCTTTTAGCCATTCAGGGACCAAAAGCAGCAGATGCTTTACAAACATTAACTGATGTTGATTTGGCATCAATGGAGTATTATACTTTCGTTAAAGGTACCTTCGCTGGTGTTGATAACGTAGTGATTTCTGCAACGGGTTATACCGGAGCTGGTGGTTTCGAGATTTATTTCGAAAACCAATATGCTGATCAAATTTGGGATGCGATTTTTAAAGCAGGTGCACCATACAACATTCAGCCAATTGGCTTAGGTGCCCGCGATACTTTGCGTTTAGAAATGGGTTTCTGTTTATATGGAAATGATATTGATGATAGCACTTCACCTATAGAAGCTGGTTTAGGCTGGATTACAAAATTTTCTAAATCTTTTACCAATTCAGAAGCATTATTGGCACAAAAAGAAGCTGGTATTCAAAAGAAACTGGTTGGTTTCGAAATGATCGATCGTGGTATTCCGCGTCATGATTATGAAATTGCTGATGCCGAAGGAAATATCATTGGTAAAGTAACTTCTGGTACCCAGGCACCTTCATTGCAAAAAGCAATTGGTATGGGCTACATCGCAAAAGATTTCACTAAAGAAGGAACTGAAGTTTTTATTTTAATCCGCAATACGCCAATTAAGGCTAAAGTGGTTAAGTTTCCTTTTTATAAATAAGGCTTGGGGTTTAAGGTTTAAGGCGGAGGGCAGATCCTTATAACCTTAAACCTTTTGCCCTTCACCTTTCACCTCCCTTTACATGTCAAAAAAAATAGAAGTTTGTTTAACTCCGGCCTTAATCGACTTGTACGATATAGAACAGAGTATTGTGGTCGTGATCGACATTTTAAGAGCCACTTCATCTATTACTTACGGGATAGATAATGGCGCTGAAGCGATTATTCCTGTAGCTAATGTGGAAGATTGTTTAGCTTATCGCGATAGCGGATTTTTATTGGCAGCAGAACGAAATGGAGAAGTGGTAGCGGGATACGATTTCGGCAATTCGCCATTCTCTTACACCCATGAGAAAGTAAACGGAAAAACGGTTGTTTTAACTACAACCAATGGCACCAAAGCCTTACATTTGGCACAAAAAAGAGCCTATCAGGTTGTAATTGGATCTTTCCTGAATTTAGATTTTCTTTGCGAATATTTGAAAAGCCAGGATAAAAATGTGCTTTTGCTCTGTGCGGGATGGAAAGATCAGTTTAATTTAGAAGATACCCTTTTTGCTGGTGCAGTGGTGAATAACCTGCGTCAAAATTTCGAACATTTTGATGATTCCAGTGTGGCTGCAGAAGATTTGTATGCCTTAGCTAAATCAGATTTAAGGAAATACCTTCACAAATCATCACATAGCCATCGCCTGGCGCAGTTGAATATAGAAGAAGATGTTGTTTTCTGTTTGCAGCTCAATCTTTGCAAAACCATTCCGGTATTGGAAGGCGAACGCTTAGTGGCCTTAAGAAGCTAAAAGCTAAAATTTAAGCCTAGTAATATGGCGTTTTTTCTAAAATTTGCACCATTAAATTGAGTTTCCTCAGTTGGCCGGCTATTAAAATAGGCTTTATCTACGCCAGCGTACGTGTTGATGTTATTGATCTTGTAGTTAAGTCCTAACCGTAAACTTTTGTTTAATGGTACAGCCAGATTAATATCACCACTTAATGCAAAGGAATTTGCCTTATGCGTAAAGCTTACAGGTTTTGCAAAATCGGGTATTAAATTCCAGTTGGCTTTTGCCGAATAAGTATAAAAACCACCTAAAACCGTGGCGCCCACACTAAATTTCTGCGTTTTAAGAACAAATTCTGCTCCGAAATCGAAACCTTTATATCGTGCTTCATAAGTAGAGTTTAAACCTTTGCTTTCAGGGTTATTTGCACTTTCTAACAGGTGAAATTTTTGCTGCTGGTAGGAGAGCCCGGCAATTGGATTAATGTTAAATTGCCCAAACTTTAATAGTTGGTAACTGAGCTGTAAATCGGCATTGTATAAATAACCTTTATTTGCGTTGAGCAGGTCAAAATAAAATGCACTTTGCCGGTTATCGTCTGCGTAATCGGTATCTTCTGCTTCACCCTTAGTTATGTTGCTGTATTGGTTGGCGGCTTTAATACTGAGCCGGTCGGTGATATGGTATTTGATGTCTAATCCATAACTCGGTCCTTTAATGTTTTTCCAGATCAGTTCTGATAATACATTCGGACTGGTTCCGGCAGCATTACCGGCAATAGACCAATCAAATTTAGATTGCTGAATACCAAAATAAGGTTTTAACTCCCATTTAGGAGATGGGTTTTGCGCCAATGCACTTATGTAAAATAGAAGGAGGGTTAAACAGGTTAAAAATGGTTTGACAAATGAAATCCGCAAAGCAATCAGCATATCTATTTTTTATTTTATAGCAGAAAAATACACATAATGGCTAATATTACCACTATGTGTAATTATTTTATTTTCTAAAATGGATATACTGAAGCAATAAATGATTTATCAGTAGGTGATAATACGGTATTCCATCCCACTTCGAAATCGCCGATGGTTAATTCATTCGGAACTGAATAGTGCATGATGGAATATTTATCATAAGCACTATAATTGGTTTGTGTAGTACTGTATTTTGCAAATAAATTATTGTCTACATCTGCCTGGGTCCAATAATTTGGCGCTGCAGCATAATAAGCGTAAACAGCAGGTTTATCCCAGGGAATGGCCACTAATGGGTGTTGGTGCTCATGGATTAATCCTAAGGCATGACCGAATTCGTGGATTACCACGCGACTATATTCCGAATCTGCTGTACTTGAGGTTAACCAACCGTAGTTCATGGTTGCACCAGTACTAGGTGTTGATTTTCCAATATATGACCAAGATCCATCTCCACTCACAAAACTTACCCTGATTTTGGCTGTATTGTCGTTTGTTACAAAGTTGAATTTGATGTTTGCATATTGTTCCCATGCTTTCGCATATTGGATAACTTTGGCCCTGATAGCTGCCGTGCTTCCATTTAAACTCACTTTAATTGTGGCTCCCGGAGTCCATTTTGTTGATTTTAGAACGGCGCCCCTAGGGGTAGTACCATCTAAAGATCTTTCGGTACAGATCTGGATATTACCAAGCGGATTAACAGCAGTTGTTTCTGGTTTTTCTAAATCTGCTGTTTCTGTTGGTCTTTCTTTTTTACAAGCGAATAATACTGTGGTTAGCGCAAGGGCTGTTAATAGGGTTTTATTTGATTTTAAAAATTTCATGTTTTAGGTTTTTTTAGGTAAAAAAATTAATGATCTGTTTTTACTGAAAATCAAGTTAGAAAATGGTAAAAACAGGAATTCTTCTTCTTTGGAAAAGAATAATTAGGTTGAAAAACATAGATAGACTTTTAGGTTTATTCCTTCGTATTTGCGAAGTATAATCCTAAAGTAAAATATTAATATGTTACCACCAAGAGAATTGTAATATTTTTATTGCATAAGTGTATGTTTTACACTATATTTTTGATGAATATTTTCTATTTATGTGTAGTTGTAGAATTACATTTTTGAAAGCCCTATTATTTGGAGTAGCTTTTACTTTTTAATTAATTCAGAAATTGTCGGACTGTTTTTAATGGTAATCAGGGCTTCTTCGTGTGCCAGCCAATAAATATCTTCAGCACGTTTCATATCGAACGTACTAATGGCGCCTAATCCTTTTGGTTCGATTAACACATTACAGAATTTTGCTTTTCTTTCCATATCATGGTTGATAGACATTATACCTGCACGCCCCATTAAATTGGTAATACCTGTAATTTTATCAACCGGCTTAAGGTGGTTACAAGACGAGCCGATAATAAAATCGCATTCATCCATCAAAGGTTCAACCGGAAAATTATTTAAAATACCGCCATCCACATACATCTGCCCATCAATCATAATGGGTTTAAAAATGCCGGGAATACAGCTGGAGGCATGAATAGCCCTGATAAGCGGTCCTTTTGTAAAATAAACCAACCGGCCTTCGCTAAAGTTTACGGCAGCAATGGTTAAAGGTATTTTAAGCTTCTCAATCGAATCTTCAGGAAAATATTCCTTTAAAATTAAAGCGGTATTCTCAATATTAATTAAGCCTAAAGAACCTACTGCCGGGCGTACAAAGCGCCAGAGTTTTGTTTTAAGGAAAATATTTAATCCTTCTTCGGGATCTATACCAGCAGCAAAAAAGGCTCCGGCTATTGCTCCTGCACTTGTTCCGCTAATGTGACTAAAGGTAATCCCCAAATTGCTAAAGGCCTTTAAAACGCCTAAATGTGCTATTCCCCTAATGCCTCCGCCTGATAATACAATGCCAACTTTCATTCTTTTGGGTTAATGGTTTGAATTGGTTAATCGGTTAACTGTAAACTGATCACTGCCAACCGAAAACTATTTCTGTTGTTTCGGTTTATACTTCGATTGATTTAAAATTTTCTGCGCATCGTTATCTGCCATTAACTGTTGCAAAGTAACATCAGGATGCGATTTCATATATTTTTTAACAATTTGCCAACCCATCCATACACCCAATTTTGGTGCCGAATCTCTGTTTTCACCTAAACCCGGGGTAAAAGGTCCTTCAGATAAAAACACCTGGATTTTTTGGTAATCAGTTTCATACAGGTAATTGTTCTCCAAAAAATATGCCCAAATATCTCCTTCGAAATTTTGTGCCCATTCTAATTGCTGTTGAGTATATCCGATTTTGGTAGAATCGCTTAAGTTTTCGGGCAAAACCTGATCAAGAAAGTATAAAACCTTTCCCTGGAAGATCATTTTAGATAACAGGGTTCTATTGTCGTCAGGCTCTGCAAAAAGTTCCTCGTGGGCGTAGGTTTCGGCTACGCGTGGCACAATATATTCAGGTGCAAACCTCCTCGAAAGGTATAAGGGTACACTTTGAACAATAGCCCTATAAAATTTGCTGTCTTTACCCAGAAACATGTCCAGGCCAATACCCAAGTAGTTATCGCCCACTGGCATTTGGTAAGCAAAACCTGAAGCAAATGAAATAAATTTTGGAACCTTCGCTTTCGGGTAATAGTACTTAATGTATTTGAAAGTTTCGGTCAATCCCTCTTCCTGTGACTTTAAGTTTGGAAAAACACTATCTACCTCTTTGCTCAAATCGGTATAGGCTTGGTCGTGGTATAAATTGGTCAACGATTCGGTATTCGAATATTTACTGTCTAGAATCTGGTGGATAAAATCGTAATAAAACATGCCATACTTTGAAGCAAGCTGTTTATCTACCTCAATTACATTTTTGTTTTTCCCTGCAAACAGCTCGTTATCAAATCTTTCGATTTTGATGTTTAGCTGTATATTACTTACATCGGGCCTGTTGTTTTGCCTGCAGGAAATAAATGTGATGGCAAAAAGAAAAATTAGATAAATTTGCCAGTGTTTTACGTTATACATCATGTACAACAAATATATATAAACACCTATAGCATGAAAAGAATATCAACCATTTTAATTTTGTCTGTTTTAAGTTTTGGCGCATGGGCGCAAAACTCACCTTTAACCAGTTATGGCTTTAGATTAGGTTTAACCGCTACCCCAACTTTTGGCTGGATTAAACCTGAGCAGGGAAAAACAGATGGAATAGCTTTGGGCTTTTCTTACGGATTAATGGGCGATTTTAATTTTGCCCCGAATTATAGTTTTTCTACTGCCTTAACGGTTACCACTATAAACGGTAAGAGTACAGAGGTAGATCCTTCAAACATTATGCGGCCTACGCCTAATGCGGGTGGTACGGCGGTGCCGGTAGCTTACGATTTGAAATATAAACTTCAATACCTGGAGCTGCCTTTAACGGTCAAACTAAAAACGATAAAAGAAGACGGTAAACGCTGGTATGGCCAGTTTGGTTTATCCAATTCGTTTCTTTTAGGCGCAAAGCAGGATGCTGTTGGAGCGGGCGTTAAACTAAGCAATGAGAAGATTAACGATTACACCAAATTTTACCGCGCCGGATTAATTATCGGTGGAGGTGGCGAATTTGATATTTCGAACAATACCAGCATTGTGGCCGGTTTAACTTTTAATAACGGTTTCACAAATATTGTAACTGATAAAGCCAGAGATGTTAGAAATCATTATTTGGCGCTTAATTTCGGCGTATTCTTTTAATCTGGATATTTGTCCTGATACCTTTACTTACTACTTGATACATTAACCATGAAAATAGCGCTAGCACAACTCAATTACCATATCGGAAACTTCGAAACCAACACAAAAAAAATAACCGAAAATATTCAATTGGCGAAAGATAAAGGTGCTGATTTGGTAGTTTTTGCCGAACTGGCTATCTGTGGTTATCCGCCAAGAGATTTTTTGGAGTTTGATGAGTTTATTGTATTGTGCGAAAGCGCTGTACAGGAAATTGCCAGACATTGTACCGATATTGCTTGTATTGTTGGCCTCCCAATTAAAAACGAGGTATTACAAGGAAAAGATTTGTTTAATGCAGCCTATTTTATCGAAGGGGGAAAAGTTAAAGCAGTGGTTAAAAAAGCACTGTTGCCAACTTACGATGTATTTGATGAATACCGCTATTTCGAACCCGCCACACAGTTTAATTGTATCGATTTTAAGGGTAAAAAAATTGCACTAACCATTTGTGAAGACCTGTGGAATATCAACGATAATCCACTGTATGTATCTAACCCGATGGATGAGTTGATTAAGGAGCAGCCGGATGTGATGATTAACATTGCGGCATCCCCATTCTCTTATACCCATGATGATGAACGGATTAAGGTGTTGGGCGATAATGCAAAGAAATATAATTTGCCGGTATTTTACGTAAACCAGGTTGGTGCACAGACCGAGATTATTTTTGATGGTGGCTCTTTGGTTTTCGATGCTGATGGAGCTGTGAAAGCAGAAATGAAGTATTTTGAAGAAGACCTTCAGGTTTTTGATCTGGAAGAGGTTGAAAATGTGCGCAACAAATATCCCCAATCTGAAAGATTAACCGATATTGAGCAGATTCACGATGCGTTAATTTTAGGTATAAAAGATTATTTCAGGAAATCTGGTTTCAGTAAAGCCGTTTTAGGACTGTCTGGTGGAATTGATTCGGCTGTAGTTTGCGCCCTGGCTTGTCGCGCGTTAGGCCCGGAGAATGTAATGGCCGTTTTAATGCCTTCTAAATTTTCTTCCGACCATTCGGTTCAGGATGCTTTAGATTTGGTTAATAACATTGGTTGCATGCACGAAATTGTGCCCATTAAAGAAGTTGCCGAAGCTTTTGATCATATATTGGCGCCGGCTTTTAAAGGGCTGCCTTTCAACCTAGCCGAAGAGAATATCCAGGCCCGTATCCGTGGCATTATTAATATGGCCATGAGTAATAAGTTCGGTTATATTTTATTAAATACCTCGAACAAAAGTGAGTGCGCAGTGGGTTATGGTACCTTGTACGGCGATATGTGCGGCGCCATTGGGGTAATTGGCGATGTGTATAAAATGCAGGTTTTTGAGCTGGCGAGGTACATTAATAAAGAAAGGGAAATTATCCCGATCAATACCATTGTTAAACCACCATCAGCAGAGTTAAGGCCTGATC
Organism: Pedobacter sp. GW460-11-11-14-TSB4; assembly: GCF_059423705.1. NCBI lineage: Bacteria > Pseudomonadati > Bacteroidota > Sphingobacteriia > Sphingobacteriales > Sphingobacteriaceae > Pedobacter > Pedobacter sp. GW460-11-11-14-TSB4. The sequence goes on along the minus strand of NZ_JBWKYI010000034.1, from coordinate 30,660 downwards.
AAAAAGATTCTGATTCCTTACCTGAATATGAAATTCTCGATAAAATATTATATCAGCACATCGAAAAGAAACAGGGCTCGAAAGCCATTATTGCTCAGGGTTTTGACGAGGCATTGGTACTGCGGATTTTGAAAATGGTTAATGTTGCAGAATTTAAACGTTATCAAACACCACCTATTTTAAGGGTATCGCCGAAAGCTTTTGGTATGGGCAGAAGAATGCCGATTGTAGGGAAATATATGGCGTAGTGGTTGAAAGGTTAGAATGTTGAACTTGCTAATTGTTTAATTGTTGGGATTGCTAAATGGTTGTATGGTCCAACCGTTTTAACTAATGATTACTACAAACTGTGAACTGCCAACTGAAAACTGCCAATTGATTAATTGCGATTGAGTTGACTTAATGCAAGTTGCCTAACCTCACTTTCTTTTTCAAAAGCGATAATGTGGTTTAGATTTGCCTGATTGTTCATTTTACCAACTGCAATTTTTCGCACTTCTGCATTACCGTCAAAACAGGCAATATGAAATAGGTTTGCTTGATTATCCATTTTTCCAACCGCAATTTTCCGCACCGCAACATCTTTATCAAAGTTTGCAATGTGAAGTAAATTTGCTTGATTATCCATTTTTGCAATCGCAATTTTCCTTACTGCAACATCGTCATCAAAATTCGCGATGTGAAATAAATTTGCTTGATTATCCATTTTTCCAACCGCAATTTTCCTCACCGCACCATCGCCATCAAAGCTTGCAATGTGAAATAAGTTGGCTTGATTATCCATTTTTGCAACCGCAATTTTCCTTACTGCCCCATCGTCATCAAAGCTTGCAATGTGAAATAAATTGGCTTGATTATCCATTTTTTCAACCGCAATTTTCCTTACTTCTGCATCATCATTAAAACTGGCGATATGAAATAGATTTGCCTGATTGTTTATTTTACTAACGGCAAGCTTCCTTGTCGCCACATCTTCATCAAAACTGGCCACATGAAATAAACCCTGCTCAGAAGTAGTGTCAATGCCTATAGCATTAGTTTTAGCATCTTCAACATTAGCAGCTGTACTAAAGGCATTTTCATTTTTACTACTTAAAGTGATACAACTGCTTAAGCATAAAACAGTGCCTAAAAATAAGAGAGATCTTTTCATGTTAACTTAGCTTATAAAACTAAGTTATGAAAAATTTTATGTTTTTAGCTGCAATGGAGAACAAGTTGTCATGCTGAGATTAGGTGCAGATGCTTCGTAACTCAGCATGACAAAGAAAATTTATTTTATTTATGCTAAAGTAGCATCAACAGTAATCGTGGTGTTTAATAATTTAGAGATCGGGCAGTTTTTTTCTGCATCAGCTACCAGTTCATCAAATTTTTCCTGTGTTAAATTCGGAACAGAAGCAGTTAGAGTCAAATGTGATTCTACAATTTCACCTTTAGATGGATCGAGGTTGATTTCGCATTTGGTTTCCAGTTTATCGGCTGTAAATCCTGCTTCAGTTAAGTTAGCTGATAATTTCATGGTAAAACAGCCTGCATGCGCAGCAGCAATTAATTCCTCTGGATTTGTGCCAACGCCTTCTGCAAAACGCGAATTAAAAGAATATTGAGTATTATTTAAAGTCGTACTTTGTGTAGTGATGTTACCATTGCCTTCTTTAATAGAGCCTTGCCATACGGCTGTTGCATTTCTTTTCATGATTGGATTTTATTTTTAGATTGTTTAACACCTAAAGATAAAAATATGTTTGTTTAATGGCGGTAATTCTTTGTTAAGAAATCATCTTGTTAAAATCATTTTAAATCCTATTTGAATAAGCTTTCCAAAAAAAAGAAGCTGCTTCAAAAGAAACAGCTTCCCTTTCATTACGATCTTTTTAGGTTGTTTATCTGATTTTTAAATTATAAAGGGTACAATACGGCAGTTGCCTGTTTATCCTTTGCTGATAAAACAGTTGCGCCACTTCCACATTGTCCGCCGTTCATTAATGATAAGGCATCGGTTCCTCCAACCCCTGGTACATTAATGGTGGTAGATTGGTTGGTGTGTTTAAATGAAATGGTATGTCCGAATTCATGTGTGATGGTTCTTTGTCGCTGTGCAAAAGAGTTGTTTTGAATCAGGTTTTTATTAATCCAAACCGTATTGCCAGCCTTACCGTTAGATGTCGATAAATAAGCCTGTCCACATGTTGAACTGCCGATGGTATTATCTACTTTAATTAGAATATCATAAACAGTACCTGTTGTAATTACAAATTTGATTTTAGAGTTCGGTACGGTATTCCATTGGTTGATTGCAGAATTGATTTCGCTGATCATGCTGTTTATCGAAGGATCGATTTTAACACGGATATTACTGCTATTGGTTACAATATTTCCATTATAATACTGTTCTGTTATCGGTTTTCCGTTATCAGCAGGAACTTCCATGTTTTTGCTAAATACGATATCGCCATCAACAACATAATTATCTCCGCTTTCTACAATCTGAGCATCTGAAAATCCAAGATTTTTGATGTAGGCAAGAACTTTTTGATTTTGAGTGGTTTCGTTTTCCAGATCGGCTGGTACCTCATTTTTTTTCGAACATGAGATCACGACTACTGATAGCAATGCAATCAGCGCAGTTTTTTTGAATAGATTTTTCATAGTTTAGGTTTTTGGTTTAGATCGTAATATGCTGTAATTGAGATTACAGTATAAATATAACATAAATAATACAAGTCTGTATTTTTAGTACATATTTTTTGTATTTTTAATTAGTATAGCCCGATCTTGTCTTTTGCCCTAATCTACTGGTTGTTTTAGCGTACTGTTTCTAATCGATTGAAAAAGCAATATGCCTACCCCAATCATAATCGAAATATCAGCAAAATTGAAAACACCTGTCTGGAAGATATAAAAATCCATATGCATAAAATCGGTAACCGACCCATGTACAATCCGATCGTATAGGTTGCCGATGCCGCCACCGATCAGAAAACACAAAGCAATTTGCATACTGATTGGTAAATTACGTTTGGCAAACAGGAAATACAAACCATAGCCCAAAAATAATAAGGGCAAGCCAGTTAAAATAATGAGCCTGAAAATATAAGGCATATTATCGCCAAGGCTTAAAAACGCACCGCTATTTTCTACTTTGGTTAAGGTAAAACGGTCTTTTATGATGCTGATATGCTCGTAATCGCTGATCTCGGTACGCACAATTTTTTTAGAAATCTGATCGCAGCCAAAATTTAAGGTGAGTAACAATAATAAAACAGACCACCTAAGGTTTTTAAACTGTTGCATGTTTTTTATAATTAGAAATTTACTAATGGGCTTATTTTTTCACCCATTTTCTATAAGGAATAATCAAGGATAGGATAACCGCTAAAACACTCAATATTTTTGCAATGATATCGCCGCTTTTTACGTAAAAAGTAATTTCGTCATTTAAATTGATGTTTGCTTTAATGGCAGTTCTTGTCCACCATTTGGTGCTTTGTGTAACATCGCCACGTTGATTGATAAAACAGGAAATACCCGTATTGGCCGAGCGGGCTACATCACGGTGGGTTTCAATTGCCCTTAGTTTAGCGTACATCATGTGCTGGTCTTTACCAGAGGTATTTCCCCACCAGCCATCGTTGGTAATAATGGCAATAAATTGAGCCCCATCTTTAATCTGCATACCAATCCAGTCGCCCCATAAACTTTCGTAACAAACAACAGGAGCGGCACCAATACCACTTTGTGCATACAGAACACTAGGTTTTTCCTGCCATCCCCAGCCGCTTACACTTCCGCCTAATTGTGAAAACACACCATCCATAAAAGAAAATACTTTAGGGAAAGGCATTTTTTCGGCTCCCGGAACGAGTTTCGATTTATGGTAAAACTGAACATTTGCCGAATTTTCTACCTGCATGGCTGTGTTAAAATTATCCCAATACTGGTTGCTTTGCGGGTCGTATTTTGCTGAAAGTGTTTTCTTGGTCTGATAGATTTTTTTGCTTTCAATTCCGGTAATCAGTGTTCCATTTTTGTATTTGTTTAAAAAACTTTGAATGGTATAAAAATCAGGATTACTCCGGATTCTATCCTCATCTGCGTAATTTGGAATAGCCGTTTCAGGCCAGATAAAATATTCGGTATTGGTTTGCCCGATAGAATCTGATAAGTGTGTTAATATTTTAATCTGCTCAGCAGTTGGAATATTTTCCAGCTTTTGATAAGGATCGATATTTGGTTGAACCACGACTACGTTACTTGGAGTACCTATTTGCCCGGCAGTGAAATATTTGGTTAATGAAATACTGATGGGAATAAGTACCACTAGAGCCCAGATTCCTGCGGTTCTAAACCTTAAATAACCGGTTTGGGATTTGAATTTTTTGTAGGCCTCGAATGCTAAAATATTGCTGACCAAAATCCATAATGAACCTCCGTAAACGCCAGTGTAATCGTACCATTGTGCCAACTGGTGCATGCCTGCCAAACCATTTCCTAAAGTCATCCAGGGGAAAGCTAAATCCCAGGTTTGCTGTAAATATTCTAAAGCGATATAAAAAGCAATTAACCCGAGGTAGGCGATTTTTCTATTGACGTATTTGCCCAAACGATAGTATAACCAAAAAGCAAAAGTCATTAAAAGTGCCCCTAATCCGTAAGGAATTAAAGAAACAGGTAGGGCTACTGCCGCGCCATTGTAGGCACTTATGGCGTTATACACCCAGTAGATTGATGCGGTATTCCAAACTAAAAAAGTTAGGCCTGCGGTTAAGAAAATCCTTTTACCCTGTTTTTTGGTGTTCGCATGGCCAATGGCTTCCAGGGCGATAAACAAAGGAACCAAACCAATCAGTAATAATGGGGTGGTAAAGGGCATTGGTGGCCAGGCTAGCCAAAGTAAAAATGCACTTAAGAGGGCGAGGAGGTAGGTTTGTTTCTTGTTCATTTTAAGTGCTGGCGCAATATTGTCATCCTGAGCTTGTCGAAGGACTAATTAATTATAATTTGACGTTTCGACAAGCTCAACGTGACAACTCGAGGGGATTAGTTTTACAAACTATCTAAAATATTTGCTTTTTTAGCTTCGTATTCTTCCTGCGTAATGAGGTGTTTATCGTACAAAGTTTTAAGCTTGCGTAATTTTAAGGTGGTTTCGTCTTCCGGCTCTTCAACTACCTCAGCAATCTGGATCACAGGTTGAACGGGTTCCGGAGTTGGTTCGTAAGCCGGAATTTCGGCAAGGGGTTGAGCGTTCAAGCTAATCGGAGAAGCCGTTGCACGGTTTTCTTCCAGTTTTTGCTGACGAAGCATTTCCTTATACTCTTCTAATTGCTGATTCGCAGCCTGATGTAATTTACGCGCCTGTACTTTCGGAATAAATTCGGTTACGATATTTTCGCCATGCTGGGGTACACAGATAAATTTAGAACCAAAAAACTCTTCTTTAAACGACACCTCTTTTATGCTTTTCCACGAAATATCCTTGAAATTCATGGTTAAGCCTAAATTACCTGGCTCGCAATAAAAAATGCGCTTGTTCGAAATCGCGATGCTATCTGGTAACAAGTTTACTGCCGGTTTTTTCTGTACCGCTAAATATAAAAGTTCTTCGCCTGTTGTTAAAAGGTCGTTTAATTTTCCAATAACTTTTTCAACCGCTTTTGGGTCTTGTTCGTCACTCAGAAATCTATCTATGCTAATCATAATGTTTTTAAAATTGGTGTGTTGCTTATTTTCTGATGCTACTCTTCAGCATCTTCATATTTGTTTTTGCTTTTAATGTTGGGTTTCCCCGCTATGCAAATTACAAATTCTCCTTTTAAAGTATTGTTTTCAAAATGTGATTTTATTTCTACTAAAGTTCCGCGTACGGTTTCTTCGAACATTTTGGTCAGTTCTCTACTTACCGATGCCTGCCTGTCGGCACCCAAATACTGTGCAAATTCCTCTAAAGTTTTTAATAAACGGTGCGGACTTTCATAAAGTATAATGGTGCGGTCTTCTTCGGCCAATTTTTTGAACTTGGTTTGTCTGCCTTTTTTAACCGGCAAAAATCCTTCGAAACAAAAGGCATCTGCAGGTAAGCCCGAGTTAACCAGGGCAGGTACAAAAGCTGTTGCACCGGGTAAACACTCTACGGCAATATCATTTTTGATGGCTTCGCGTACCAGGAAGAAACCCGGGTCGGAAATGGCAGGTGTTCCGGCGTCGGATATCAGCGCTATTTTTTGCCCTTCATTTAGAAACTTAATAATCTCAGAAGTGGCCTTATGTTCGTTGTGCTGGTGGTGCGAGAAAACTCTTTTATCGATGCCAAAATGTTTGAGCATCGGGGCGCTGGTACGGGTATCTTCAGCGAGGATTAAATCGCATTCTTTTAATATACGGATTGCCCTAAAGGTCATATCCTCCAAATTGCCTATGGGCGTTGGTACGAGAAATAGTTTGCCATCCATATTTCAGTTTGCAGTTTAAAGTTAACGGTTTGCAGTTTTTTCCAAACTCCTTACCCCAAACTCCAAACTCTTGCTATCTTTGCTTAAAAAATTAAATAATGCTGCAAGTTAACTATATCCGCGAAAATAGAGAGAAAGTTTTAGAACGTTTAAGTATCCGTAATTTTAAACAGCCAGAACTGGTAGACGAAATCATCAAAATAGATGAAGACCGCCGTTCTACACAAACTTCCCTGGATAATATTTCCGCTGAGGCTAATGCAGCTGCCAAACAGATTGGCGATTTAATGCGTACGGGTAAAAAAGAAGAAGCTGAAGCGATTAAGGCGCAAACTGCTTCTCATAAAGAAAATATCAAAAACCTGAGCGATAAACTAAACGAGCTGGAAACGGCTCAGCATAATTTAATTGTGCAGTTGCCGAATTTACCATATCATTTAGTCAAACAGGGATCAACTGCAGATGATAACGAGATTGTTTTAACACATGGTGAGCCTGCCCAGTTACCAAGCAAAGCTTTACCGCATTGGGAGCTTGCGGCGAAATATGATATTATCGATTTCGAACTGGGTGTAAAAATTACTGGTGCTGGTTTTCCGGTATATAAAGGAAAAGGCGCCAGGTTACAACGGGCACTCATCAATTTCTTCTTAGATCATGCTACTGCAGCTGGTTATAAAGAAATGCAGGTACCTCACCTGGTTAATGCAGCTTCAGGTTTTGGTACCGGGCAGTTACCCGATAAGGAAGGGCAGATGTATCATTCAACAGTTGATGATTTATATTTAATTCCAACTGCCGAAGTACCGGTAACCAATTTATACCGTGATGTAATTGTTAAGGAAGAAGATCTTCCGATTAAAAATACGGCCTATACACCTTGTTTCCGTAGAGAAGCGGGTTCTTATGGTGCGCATGTACGTGGTTTAAACCGTTTACACCAGTTTGATAAGGTAGAAGTCGTGCAGATTACACATCCTGATCAATCTTACGAAACTTTAGAAGATATGAGCCTATATGTTCAGTCTCTTTTACAGGAACTGGGCTTACATTACCGTGTGCTGCGTTTGTGCGGTGGCGATATGGGCTTTACTTCGGCCATGACTTACGATATGGAGGTTTGGAGTGCTGCTCAAGAGCGCTGGTTAGAAGTTTCTTCTGTATCAAATTTCGAAACTTATCAGAGTAACCGTTTGAAATTGCGTTTTAAAGGAAAAGAAGGTAAGGCGCAACTGGCTCACTCCTTAAATGGAAGTGCATTGGCGCTACCGCGTATTGTGGCTTCAATTTTAGAAAACTACCAAACGGAGAACGGTATTAAAATTCCGGAAGCTTTAGTAAAGTACACCGGATTTGATATTATTGATTAAACCTCACCCTATTATAGCAACTGCTTAGGCTTCTATTTGAGCCTCCCACTCCTTCAGGAGAGGGAATGCACAGACGCTACGCATTGCTAAGCCCGTTAAAAGGGTGAGGGCATAAAAAAAGCTTTGCATTGCTGCAAAGCTTTTTGTTTTTTATATAGATAGATGTGATGCGTATTGATTATAAAATCAGGATCAACAATAAAATGATGATGATGATTGCACCAACTGAAAGGTAAACACCTCCAGAAACTGCACGGGCTTGCCCTTTTAATTCTCTTAACTCGCTACGTAATGCTTTACGTTCTGCTCTTGTTAAGTTCGATTTGTCCATGTCTCTGATCTCTTCAACACGGGTTTTAATTCTTTCCAGTTTCACGGCTTGTTCAGCAGTTAATTCTGTTGGGTTTTTCGCAGGTTTATCAGCTGCCTGAGCTGAATTAAAACTAATGCCTAAAGAGAAAACCAAGGCTAGCGTGTAGATGAATTTTTTCATAATATATAATTTTTTAGTGTTCGACCTCTACGTAACAAAAAACCTACCAAAATGTTCTGGTAGGTTTTAAAAAGCCTTGATTTAACAATTAAAATTCTTATTTGATCTCGAAAATGGCATTCACCGTGAAATTCAGCTTAATTTTTTTGAAATCAATTTCAGGAGCGCTAGCGGCATCAGCCATTTCAGCTTTCATTGCATAATTTCTATAAACCGGTTGTATTACATTGTCTCCACCGTCTTGTATCTCAATTACACCACCTAATTTATCGCCTAATGCTTCGACCATGTAAGCTGCTTTTTCTTTTGCAGCCAATAAAGCTTTAATTTTAAGCTCTTTTTTTAAACTTTCAATTTTAGAATAATCGTAGCTTTCAATATTCGTATTGGCAATTCCTTTGGCATCAATCGACTCTAATATGGCGTTGAATTTATTCAGATCGCTAACTTTTAAACGATATTGTTTGCTCGCTAAGAAATCAGGATTTTTCTTTTTTTCTGCAGCGTAGTTCCAGCTGCTTAAATTGCTAATGGTTAAATTTTCTTTTGCAATGCCCGCTTTTTGTACAGCGGCATACAATTGTTTTTCCAGTTCTGTAATGTCTACTTTTTTCTTGCCGTTTAAGTATTCTTTAAGTGAAATGCCGATGTAAATAATATCGGGGGTTACTTCTGTTTCTGCAGTTCCGCTAACATTAATTTTTCTGCGTAAATCTACTTGTTGAGCCATCGCTGTTGATAATCCTAAAAATGCAACCAGTGCAAGTGCTATTAACTTTTTCATAATGTATTTTCTTTGTGTGTACGTTAATGATGTAAACCGTGCACAAATTCCACACCGAGATTAGAAAAAATTTTATTTTTTTTGAAAATGGACAGCAGTAGTTGATGGCAAAACCTGCCCCGCTATACACTTTAGCCCCGAAGAAAAATCGGGGGCTGTCGTTGTTATCGGGTTTATTAACAAAGGTTTATGCTACTGGCAAAAAGACAATCAGAATAAAACAATTGTTGCAACCATAAGTTTTAACCTGAAAAATATTATTCTTTTTATAGTGCAAATATTTTTCATGTATTTCCTTCTTTGAAAGGACTATTGTTCTGGCCACCTTAAACCCGACAGAGCGGATAGCCCGGAATGGAAGCGCAGCGGAATGAGGAAAATAGCGATGGCGGGACCGGATTGGCCGATGCACACTGAAACCTGATTTTCTAAAATAAATAGAAAGAGTAAAATTTTGCGCAAGGTTTTATGCTTAAATAGACGGAATTATATATGGTTATAAAACCTAGCGCAGCAGAGTTTTCTGCAGAATTTTAATCATGTTTTGCAATTAGGAATCGCAAAAAGAATTGAATTGTGGTTGTTAGACCTTTGATACTTTAACAGCAGTTGGTCCTTTTTGACCCATTTCTACTTCGAATGTAACTTTATCACCCTCTTTAATCTGAGTGATTAAACCATTTGCGTGAACGAAAATACTGTCTTGTGTTTCAGTGTTTTTAATAAAACCGTAACCTTTACTGTCGTTAAAGAATGTAACTGTTCCTTTTTTAACAGGATTTTCATCGATGATGTCTTCTTGTCTTGAAATACCGATCTGAATATCTTCGGTGTTAATTACTTTCTTTTTCTTCGGATCTGGTGGAGTTGAAGAGATGTTTCCGTTTTCATCAACATAAGCCATCATATCTTCAAGCGCTAAACCTTTTTTGGCATTAGCCTGACGCTCTTCTTTTTTCTCTTGTTTGTCTTTTTGTTTTTTTAATCGTTTTTTTTCGTTCTCTTTTTTACTGTATGTTGCCTGAGATTTAGCCATATTTTATTTAATTGTTTTGTTTTGAAAGGTGAGTGGAAAGGAGAATTATACAAAGATAACAATACTAAAGCATAAACACGATTTTATTCGGTTATGCTCTTGTCATTTGGGTTTGTATAGTATAAAGGCATTTGCCAAGGAGGGCACAGATTTACACGGAAGTAAGTCTTTTCCCTTTCATCGTCCTCGTTACAAACGAGGATGGAAGGAAAAGGCGATTTTATCGCTATTGGATAGTTTAATGCATTACAAATGCGAATCTCAGTCATCCTCGTTACAAACGAGGACGATTGGTGGGTTATGGTTTATACCTTTTCCGTGATTTCAGTGTTTCCGTGGCAAATTTCATTATAAAATGAGTGCTTAAAAATTTAAGAGGCTTTATTTACCCATTTATCTTTATCGATCTGATAAACGAAATTCCATTTTAGTGGCTCACCGTAATAGGCTACTTCCAATTCAGCAATTTTAACGGCTCCTAATTTTTCTGTTGCTTTTTGTGAACGGAAATTAGTCGCACCAATATGTAAGATTACTTTATCCACAAATTGAAAAGCATAATCGAGCATTAAAGCTTTTAAAGCCTTGTTGTGCCCCTTGCCCCAAAACTCACGGGCAATAAAAGTATAACCAACGGCAACAGAGTAGTCTGTTTCATCTAATTCGTAATATCTGGAGCTGCCCACAACTTTATTGGTTTCTTTTTCATAAACAATAAAAGCACCCTTCGATTCTATTGCACCTTTAAAGAAATTTTCGAAAACCGCTCTTTTATAGCGGTCTTTGTTGGGATGCTGCTCCCAGATTAACGGATCGGAAGCTACGGCAAAAAGAGCTTCAAAATCTTCTTCCTTTAAAGGGGCTATCGTAATTAAATCGTTTGCCAATGTAGGCTGTAAATCGAAATTCATATGGCTTGAATATAAAAACGGCCGGCTTTGCGGCCAGCCGTTTGTTATTAATTATTAGATTTCTCCATTCCGCTTTGCTCCAGTCGAAATGACGCGCTTATTAATCTACCAAACCTTCAATTTCTACCACTTCCTGGGCATCTTTCTGATAGTCAACTTGATCAATTTCGAAACCAAATAAGCTTAAGAAATCAGATCTGTAACCTGGTAAATCACCTATTGCGGGTAAAGTTTCGGTTGTGGCTTCTTTCCAAAGTTCGGCCACTTTAGCCTGGACATCTTCACGCATTTCCCAATCGTCGATTCTGATTCTTCCTTTTTCATCAACAGGAACAGGGCTGCCGGTATATAAACGATCAGCATATAAACGCTGGATCTGCTCAATTGTACCTTCGTGGATGCCTTCTGCTTTCATTACCTTGTACAACAATGAAATGTATAACGGAATTACCGGAATAGCAGAACTTGCCTGTGTTACCAGTGCTTTGTTCACTGATACATAAGCTTTGCCATCAATATCTTTTAATTTATCGCTGATTTTAAAAGCAGTTGCTTCCAAATCATCTTTAGCTCTTCCAATGGTTCCTTTACGGTATACCGGCTCGGTTAAAGCAGGGCCGATGTACGAATAAGCTACTGTTGTGGCAGCTTCGGCAAGCAGATTTTCTGCTTTTAAGGCATCAATCCACATGGCCCAGTCTTCGCCGCCCATTACCGCAACGGTATTGGCAATATCCTCTTCGGTAGCAGGTTCGATAGAAATTTCGGTTACATTACCGGTGTGGAAATCGACTGTTTTATTGGTGTAAGTTCCACCGATAGGTTTTAAGGTAGAGCGGTGAAGCACTTCGGTATCAGGGTGTTTCCTAACCGGAGATGCCAGGCTATAAATGACTAAATCAACCTGACCCAAATCAGCTTTGATCAATTCAATTGTTTTTTCTTTAATTTCTTTAGAGAATGCGTCGCCGTTAATACTTTTCGCATATAAACCAGCGGCATGGGCTTCTTTTTCGAAGGCTGCAGTATTGTACCAGCCTGGTGATGCAGTTTTGCCTTCAGAAGGTGCTTTTTCGAAAAATACGCCAATTGTAGAAGCGCCAGATCCATAAGCAGCAGTAATACGCGAAGCCAAACCAAATCCGGTTGAAGCGCCTATTACCAATACTTTTTTAGGACCATCTATAGCTCCTTTAGATTTTACATATTCAATTTGATTCTTTACGTTTTGCGCGCAACCATCAGGGTGTGCAGTTAAACAGATAAAGCCCCTCATTCTAGGTTCGATAATCATTTTTGTTCTATTTTACGTTTTGTAATGTTAAAATAAGTGCAGTTTTAAGCAAATTGAAAATGCCATAATGCCCAAATCTTTAACGAAGATAAATTTTTAATTGTTTAACGTTAAATGAATTTTAAATAATAAGCTTTTACACTTGTTTAATTCGTTTTAGATCTAAATTCTATATTAATAATATTATCTCTTTTCATATCGGTATCCAGATAAACTATCCGTGTTTTATCGCCATAATAAACGCAGAGCACAGCTGTATTTGGTGGGGTACTTCCTAAATTATCTGCCCTAAACAATAAAGTGTTTTTGCCCGGTTGCAATGTTAGGTAAAACCGCTTAGATATTTTTTTAACTGCAATTTTTTGATGGACCCATACGTCATTAAGTTTTAAAGATACACTGTCTCCATCCTCTACCTGGCCGTCCCAAATTTCAAGTTCTATTTGCTTGTTTTCAACTTGCATGTTTGCAATAACATCGGAGTTTCTGTTTATGGGTTTTTCTGGAGTATTTTTTTGCTTTGATATCTCTACAGGCTTATTGCTTATAGATTGGTTATCCGCTAACTTAGGTTTTGAATATGCGCGATAAAACTTAGCCACCAGAAAAGTTGCAAAAGCGTTTGAGCGGTTTGAAAAATCAAAACTGTACATGTTTTCGCTGGTTTTAACAATCAAATTCCCGGTATTTGGCGGCTTGCGACCATAATTGTCTGCAAAAAGTGCAATGGTATTCATTCCTGTATCTAAATGTAGCGCATGGCTAAATTTTTTCTCATCAATGGCATGTTTGTTTAAAATCATCCTGCCATTTTGAATCAATGTTATGGTGTCTGCATCGATCAGCTCTTCATCCTGTATGGCCAGGGTAACAACGCTATCTTTTGTGGTAATTGGATCGTAAATGCCATAATAAATATTATCCTTCCCGGTAGGGGCCACTATCCTGGGAATATGAGGATCTGTCCAGGGCGTTGAATTTGCTTTGGTTAAGGTAATCTTTTCACGGTATAACAGATCCCTCATATTTACTTTTGAACTTTCGTAAATTTCATCGCCCTCATCTAAACCGCGCATAAAAAGCCCAAAGTTATCAATCCACATCCGTTGCAAACTCAATTGTGCTTGTCCGGTTTTGGATTTGCTTAGTGTAAGTACACCATTTAGGTAGGGCATCCACTGTTTAATTTTGAAAGGGGTTTCTATTATCGGGTATTTATTTCGACCAATGCCCAGTTGGGTACTGTTTTTCTGAACAAGCAAGAGTTCATAACTAAATATAAAATCGCCATTTGTAATTTTTAAGTTCGCAGGATAAAGCATCTTTTCAGTCGCTTTGCCAATATTCATTTGCACATTAATCGGTAAAGCGGTGGGATAAGGACGATACTTAAAATTCCAGGTACCCGTAAAATCCTGAGCCTTTGCTCCGGTTAAAATCATGATTAACAAAACTCCTAAAAGAAAACGCATGTGATTTTCAATGAATTAAATCCTAAAGATAAGCGTCTAAGCTCTTTTTTAAGGATTAATTTAAAGTTAAATGATTTGCTTTGTTCATTTTCTATTAATTTAGCGGCACACAGATAAAACCGGTTTATCATCTTATGAAAAAAATAGTATTCTCTGCTATGGTGTTGCTCATCATGGTTTCTGGAAAGCTTTATGCACAAACCCAGCATCAAAATTCGGGTTGGTTTATGTTTTTAAATAACACCAAGTTTAATGAAAAATGGGGGCTACAGTTCGATGTTCAAATGCGCTCAGCTGATGATTGGGGTTATTTGAGAAATACCTTAGTGCGGCCAGCCTTACAATATTTCATCAATAATAAACACAATGTAGCCCTGGGCTATTTATGGCAAACCACACAATCGCAATCGGTAGTAGCCGGTAATTCATTTTCACACGAGCATCGTATTTTTGAGCAATATATTTACAGCCACAGGCTAAAATCGGTTTTTGCCAGCCACAGGCTAAGGCTTGAACAACGTTTTATCGGCCGCCCGGACGAAGATGTGTTTTCACAACGTTTCCGTTATTTCTTCAGGCTCATTCAGCCATTGCAAAAAGCTCAGCCAACATTTACAAAAGGGCCATTTGTAGCTATGCAGAACGAGGTGTTTTTAAATTTGCAGAATAAGGAGAAAATTAACAATAGTGTTTTCGATCAGAACAGGTTGTACCTTGCTGCGGGTTATCGTTTTTCGAAGCAATTTGATCTGGAAGCTGGGTATATGAACCAAATTACAAATGGCGTTTCGAACAATACGGTTAATCACATTATTCAGCTGGCTGTTTACACGAGGTTTTAATGTTTTAAAGTCATTTTTTGTACAACAACTCTTACAAAATGTTAAAGCTGTTGTAATTGATTGGTCTTTTTGCTCAATTTGCCGCGTGAAAAGATTTACCATTCTATTTTTAGCACTCTTGTTTGGCAAGCGAATGCAGGCACAAGAGATTAAAACCTCTTCAACCAGTAATACGCCAACTTCAAAAAGTTTATTTAACCCTGAGCATAAAAGGAAATTTTCCCGTAAAGGTGATTTTTATTTTCACTGGGGATATAATAGCTCCTGGTATGGTAAAAGCGATATCAGGTTTCAGGGACCGAACTACGATTTTACTTTAAAGGATGTGGTGGCTCATGATAGACAATCGAAATTAAGCTGGGCTTATTTAAATCCGGGTTTAATCACTGTACCACAGTATAACATCCGTGCGGGATACTTTATCAAAGATAATTACAGTATTTCTATCGGCTGGGACCACATGAAATATGTGATGGATATTCCGCAAACTGTTGTAATCAACGGACATATCGGTGCAAATATTTCGCATGATAATGCACCTACAGGCGCTTTAGCTGGCGATTATAATGGCCAAAGCATTAACGTGAAAGAAAGCATGCTTACTTATGAGCATACCGATGGATTTAACTATGCCAATATCGAGATTGAGCGTTATGATGATATCTGGGTTGCGCCGGGTGGCAATACTTCTTTAACTTTAGAAACCGGTTTGGGTGGCGGTTTAATGGTGCCACGTTCTGATGTACGTCTTTTTGGCCAGGGCAGGAATAACCATTTCAGCATTTCGGGTTATGGTGTTTCAGCGAAAATTGGTCTTAAGTTTTATGTTTGGAAAAACGTTTATTTACAGAATACCACTAAGTTTGGCGCCACCAATTTAACCAATGTGCATACAACCGGTTGGGATGAGCTGGATAAAGCCAGTCAGAAAATCAACTACATTGAAAATATATCGCTGATCGGGGTTCAGTTTTAAAAAATATAAAAGGAGGCTCAAGCCTCTTTTTTGTTTTAGGTGCAGGTGGTGGGAATCGGTGCACTACAGTTTGCCCGCTGATTAAAGAGATAAACGCTGATTATTTTTGGTGATTATAAATAGCCATGAAAGCAAAGAAGACTATTATATTTTCTCCAGTTTGTCTAGCCTTGCAATTTCAATCTAGTATAGATCGCTTTACGCTTGGCGCCTAGCGCCCGGCTACTGTCCGTAATCTAACAACCTTCTATGGTAGTTAATCTGCCCCAAATGGTAAGATAAATGTGTGGACAGGTGAACCAGGAAAAATTCGGTTGATGTTTTCTCCTGAAATACCAGCATCGGGTATTCAGTATTGATTTGTTCAGGGGTTATTTTATCAAGCGTTTCACTAACTACAATTAAAGTTGCTTCGATCATTTTAATCAATTCTAGCCTTGGGATATCTTTTAATGAAAACTCCAGTTCGCGGTTGCGGATGTAATGGCTGCCACCCAAAGTTGCACCAATATACGTGTTGAGGTTTCCGATTAAATGCAGACAGAGGTTCCCGGCTGAATTTGCAATGCTTTTATCTACAACCCAAAGCGTAGCTTCGTTTTTATATAATTCAATTTCCGATTTTAATTTGTTAAGATCCCGGGTGAAAAGTGATTTTAAGGTTTCGGTAAGCATATGTAGATTTTAAGGGATTAATTTTTTTACTTGCTGTGATAGGATCTCTTTATCATTCTTTTTAATGATTAAATGCCCTAGTGCATTATTTTCTCCAATTGCACTGATAAAACAAGTATAGAGGTAAATACCACTTTCAAAGTTAAAATTGCCACTTCCACCGCTTCCATCAGGATCATATCGTCCATTGGATAAAACAATTGAAGGTTTATTGCCCATTTTATTTTTTAAGGGCCATGATGCAAAACGGTAATTTCTATTACCCAAGTCGTCAATCCGTACTCTGTATTGTGCTGTCTCGAAGATTAATATGGGTTTGTAGAATTTTTTAATTGAAGGATGTAATCCTGTTTTTTCTAGGGCAATTAATCGGGACTTTTCTAATGTCTCAAATTTTGATCGATGATTTACGCTCAACAATTTGCCATCCGAATCGTTCAGCCATAATTCGCCATTTAACAGCATTATTCCTCTCCAGCCCATAAAATCCCAGTCTGTTAATGGATTTGAGTTGATGATCTTTTTGGTTAGTTCATCGTCAAAAACCTCTTTATATCTTTTTATAAATTCCTGCTTGTTTTTAATAGGCGGGATCGGGTATGCCCTGTTTAAAGGATATCTAATTTTATTGCTTAATTTTTCTATTTTACCATTTTTAATAGAGGTGATAAAATCGGTAACAATAGGGAGATATTTTTTATCTAGTGTTTGGCTTTGAATTGAGCCGATGTTCACTATAAAAAGGACTGCTAATAATAGTATTTTCATTGAAGAGAGGTTTTTAAGCGAATATAATAGTTTAAAGCCGAAAAGGTGTCTTTCTGCCCTATTACTCTACCGACCTATGTATCTAAACCCGATAAAATGGAAAGCCCGGAAGCCCGATCCTTTATCGGGATGAGGACTTGAAATGATAGCGGGACTAACACTTAATAGTAGCAATGATCTGCTTTTCAAATAAAAATAAAAGGATGTTAAGGCACATTGTCCGACCGAGGATCTTTTGCAGAAAAGATGAGGCTGTATCATAAGTTGTGATTCTATTCGAACTTGTCACGTTAAGCTTCCCGAAGAATCGGGACAAGTAGTCGAAACGCTTTGAGCAGCATTTAAACAGGTCCTTCGACAAGCTCAGGATGACAATCTATATTTATGATACAACCTCTTGACGATCGCATTGGAAAACAGCGCTAATCATTGATCCTTTGCCCATAAAAAAACACCTGCAAGAAATTGCAGGTGTTTCGCTATCAAAAGGCTTTAATTTATACTTTTCTAACTCTTCCTGAGCCTATAACTGTTTTATCAACTGATGGATCGCCTGAGTAATTTACACTTCCTGAACCGCTGATTACCGCTTTAATGCTTTTCTCTGCAGCGATATTAACTGTTCCAGAGCCGCTGATCGTTGTTGATAATGTTTTTACTGCAAAAGATTTGCCACCAAAGGTACCCGAGCTGCTGATAACTACTTTAGCATGATCGGCATTGCCATTAATGTTGATTGATCCTGAACCGCTAATTACGCCGCTAAAATTGTCAACATCGGCATTTACTTTTATACTGCCTGATCCGCTTAAAACAGTTGCAAAATCTCCAGCACTAACTTTGCCGTTCACTGTCATTGCTCCAGATCCGTTCATGGTTAAACTTTTTAGCGAAGGTGCAGTAACGTAAGCAGTTATTTTTTTGTTTTCGTATTTTCTAGACCAGCTAGTAATGCTGGTTTCCGGACGGATAATGAGTGCATTTCCTTTTACTTCTGTTACAATGGTCGCAATGGCATCGGCATCGCCTTCTAAACGGCAGCTTGCTTTTGAACCTATCGTAATTACGATATTGATTGGGCCTGCACCCGCAACTGAAGTAAAGTTAGCCACATCTCTTTCATCGCTATTGTATTTTGATGATTTAATGTGGGTTTGGTCTTTTGCAATTACATTAATACCCGAGGTTAATGTTAGTGTTGCCAATAATATTGCAAATACTTTTTTCATGATGATAGATTTTATTTTTTTAGATGAATAATGAGCTTTTCTTATAAGACGATGCTTTTGCCGAAAAGTTGCACAAGACAGAATTTAATTCTTTTTTATTAATGGTCTTGGCTATGCTCAAAAGAGAAGCCGTATCATTAAGGTAATTTCTCTTCCAAATTTGTCATGTTGAGCCTGTCGAAACACCTAAAAGCATATTTAAGTAAGTCCTTCGACAAGCTCAGGATGACAAATTATATATTTATGATACAGCCAATGAGATTTAATTATCCTTTTTTGATGTTGATGTAAAACAACGGATCGTGTTTAAAGTTATCGGCATTAATACTGCCATCAATTTTAATGGTTTTCCAATCGTTTGTAGGTTTGATCAAAGTATAAACACCTGCTTTTAGTGTTACGCGCACAGGCATATCAAAACCTTTTACATCTGTTACCCATCGGTAAGAAAGTATGCCTTTATTGATTTTATAGCTTAAAACAGGAATCTTCGTATAACGCAGGTACTGATCGAAAACTTTATCTAATTTAAGTCCGCTTTGTTTGGCTATGTAATTTTCAATCTCTGCAGTGGTTACGGTTTTGTGGTAGAATGTTTTACCCAATCCGCGCAAAACCTGTCTGAATTTTTCATCGTTATTGATCAATTGGCGAATGATACTCACCAAATTTGCACCTTTGGGATACATATCGCCCGAGCCTTCCTTGTTTACGCCATAAGGGCCAATTACCGGCACATCATTACGGATGATTTTCTGTAATCCGATCACATATTCTTCGGCAGCTGCTTTGCTCTCAGTACATTCGGTAAACAATACCTCTGAATAATTGGTGAAACCTTCATGAACCCACATATCGGCGATATCTTTTGAGGTGATGTTATTCCCGAACCATTCGTGGCCGCTTTCATGGATGGTAATAAAATCCCATTTTAAGCCATGATCGGTACCACTTAAATCTTTACCTAAATAACCTGGTTTAAACTGATTGCCATAAGCTACTGCACTCTGGTGTTCCATACCTAAATGTGGCGCCTGAACCAGTTTGTAGCCGTCTTTGTACCAGGGGTAAGGGCCAAACCAATATTCGAAACATTTTAGCATGGGTTTAACATCTGCATCCCAATGTGGGCGGGCTTTGGCGCTATCGGTTTGTAGCGCCCAGTAGTCGATACTGAGCTTTCCGTTTTCACCATCATAACTGTCTTGCCAGTGCGCATATTTCCCAATGTAAAAGGTTACGTCGTAATTGTTAATGGGATTACCTACAAACCAATTGTATTGTTTATTGCCATCAGGTTTGTCAACGGTATTTCTCAGTCTTCCGTTAGATATTTCCTGCAAAGTTTTAGGAACAGTAATGCTGATTAACATACTGTCTACTTCATCGCTTTGGTGATCTTTATTTGGCCACCACACACTTGCACCTAAACCCTGGCAAGCCACCGAAACAAATGGATTGCCTGCTTCATCTTTTTTGAAGATAAAACCACCGTCCCAGGGTGGTGTTTTTGCTACCGTAGGATTGCCTGAATAGAAAACGGTGAATTTATCTTGACTGCCTTTTTTAACCGCTTTAGGGAAGGTTACAAATACCGCGTTATATTCCCGGGTAAAAGGTAAATCGGCACCTTTGTAAACCACCTTGTCTACTTTTAAGTTATCAAAAAGATCGAACTGGAGTTTGGTAAAATCCTGCGTAGCGGTAAAAGCAAATTCATTGCTGCCGCTAACAGATTTTTGGTCGATATCTATTTTAACATCCAGGTGGTAATAATTAATATCGTAACAGGTGCGCAAAGGAGTCAGTGTGCCACGGAGGCTGTCGGCCCTTGAGTTTACCTGGTTTTTCCCGAGCATCTGTGCCTGTACCGCTGAAATACTGAAGATGATGGCAAGGATGAATAGTAACTTTTTCATTTATTATATTTTTGTTAATCGTTAAAAACGATTGCTTATTAATATGCGCTTAGAAACGAGCGTAACTTTTTTGTCTTTGCGGCGCACAAAGCCTCCCTGTTGCAGGCAGGCAATCCTAATGCAATGGCTATACACCTAAAGTTACAAGAATGCTCCGTCGCTCAACATGAGGGATTTTGCATTTACTTCAATACTGAAACCGTAATAAATGAGCTGTTGTGTACATCATGATAAATTTTGTGTGTAGCTTTCTGGAAATCCTGCGCTTCTGCCTGATAGATGTCCATAAATTTCTGCGGATTACGATCGGCTAAGGGGAACCACGAGTTTTGAATCTGAATCATAATTTTATGCCCTTTTTTGAAGGTATGTGCTACATCTGGCAGCGGATAATTGACTTTGGTAATGGCGCCAGGAACAAAAGGCTCTGGTTTTTCAAAACTGTTGCGGTATTTTCCACGCATAATTTCTCCACGTACCAGCATTTCGTAACCACCCATAATCAGGTTTTTAGGATTAGGTTCTGGATTTGGTGCATCTTCAGGATAAACATCAATCAATTTAACTACATAATCGGCATCTGTTCCGGTAGTCGAAACCACTAAGTTGGCCAGAACAGGGCCGGTTAAAGTAATATCTTCAGTTAAAGCATCTGTTTGGTAAGTTTTTACATCCGGACGGCGGGCCGCAAAACGCTGATCGTCGATCATGTACTCGCGGGTACGTTTGGCCTGGATACCATCCTGGTAAGGTACCGGATTATTCGGATCGCTTACATATTCATCCCAGCTATCGGTTCTGCCCACTTTTTCGAAACTGAGTTTTCCATTGGGTTGTAAGTAAAGGTTTCTGGTTTCGGTATCTTTTGGTGGCCAGGTATTAAATTTTTTCCATTCGTTGCTTCCCGTTACAAAAATATTGGCTTCTGCAGCATTAAAATCTCCCTCGCCTTTTAAATAATGTTTAAAGAAAGGCAGTTCGTATTGTTGCTGGTAATCGATACTGGTGGTTTTGCCGAAAGGGATGTCGCCGAAATAAGAACCATCACTACGTACCCAGCCGCCATGGAACCAGGGACCTGCAACCAGGATATTGTTGGCACCAGGATTCTGTTTCTCAATCGCTTTGTAGGTGTCAAAAGTTCCATAGGCATCTTCCGCATCGAAAAATCCCCCCACCACCATCACAGCAGGTTTTACATTGGTTAAATGTGGCGTAATTAAACGTGCTTTCCAGAAGGTATCTAAATTTGGATGTTTAAATAAATCATTCCAGAATTTAATACTGTCGGCAAAATACCGGTCTTTTAAGTTCTTAACCGATCCGGCTTCTAGATAAAAACGATAATTGTCCTGAATGGGGAACTGAAAACCTTTAGGCCCTTTATCTGGGGTAATCGGTTTAGGCCTCGGCACACCAAAGCTGCCCATAAAACTAAAAGCATCCATGAGGAACAAGGTACCACGGTGGTGAAAATCATCACCCATAAACCAATCGGTAACTGGCGCCTGAGGCGAAACGGCTTTTAAAGCGGGATGTGCATTTGGTAATGAAGTGGTAGAATAAAAACCAGGGTACGAAATGCCATAAATACCGGCATTGCCATTGTTACCTTTTACGTTTTTAAGCAGCCAATCGATGGTATCGTAAGTATCGGTGCTTTCATCGATAGCGGTTTTACTTTTTTTGCCAACAACCTGCGGACGGATATCGGCAAAAGTGCCCTCACTCATCCAACGGCCCCTAACATCCTGATATACAAAAATAAATCCCTCACGCATCATCGCCGGAAAATTACCCAGGCTCAGCTTATATTTATCTTCACCATATGGTGCAACGGTATAGGGGGTGCGGTTAATTAAAAAAGGATATTTTTTGGTTTGATTTTTGGGTATATAAATGGATGTGAAGAGTTTAACCCCATCGCGCATGGGAATCTGGCGTTCTATTTTGGTGTAGTTTTCTCTAACATATGCCGAATCGGTTTGCCGGGCCATTAATTCATTAGAAATAAACAGACATAATAACAGACTGAAAATTCTTGTAAGGTTCATTTAAGCTAGTTTTTAGGAATAAAATTTAAATATAGGTGATTAAGGATTCATTAGAAAAAATAGCCCGTAAAAGGTTTGTTAGTTTAAGCCGTAATGATGTAAAATGGACGAGGTGTGATGTACTATGCCACTATAACCTTTCGTTCGTCATTACTTTATCAAAATTTAGTTAAATAATGTTAAGGCATAATCTTTTAGGAATTTTCATCGTCATATAGATAATCGAAATAAACACAAAATAATGAATAGGTTATTAAATAAAGGATTGGTTGTTTTCGCTGCAGCAGCGATGATAGCAACTTTGAGTATGGAGACTGTTTCGGCACAGCGGCCAAGTAGGAGTGGAGGTTCTTCGAGCGGTGGCAGATCTGGTTCGATAGGCAGCCCATCCAGAGGTGGTGGTGGTATTTCCAGACAACCATCTATGCACGCACCAAGCAGAGGTAGTTATTCGCCAGGCAATGGCGGCCGTCCGCCCAGACCGAATTACAGCTATAACAGACCAGGTTATCGCCCTGGTTATGTGAGGCCGGGTTATGGTTATCGCCCCGGATACGGTAGACCTTATTACAGGCCATATTATAGCTATTATAATTTTTACAGACCGTTTTTAGGCTTCAGGATTGGTGTGTTGCCTTATGGATATTATCCGTTTTATTATGGTGCTAACCAGTTTTACTATTCTGGCGGATTGTTCTATCAGCAAAACAACAGTCAATACGAAGTGGTCACACCGCCAGTTGGTGCTGAGGTTCCGAATTTACCATCAGATGCTAATCTGGTTACCATTAACGGAGTTGATTATTACGAATACAAAGGCGTTTATTATATCCAAAAAGAAAATGCTGATGGTAAAACCGTATATGTGGTTGCCGGAAAAGATGGTATTTTAAATACAACGGATGGACCGGTTGATACGCATAATATAGGTGATATTATTAATCAGCTGCCAGAAGGATGCAGGGAAGTAACCATTAAAAACGAAAAATATTTTGTTTCGCCTGATGATGTTTATTATGAGGAAATAGTAGATGGAACCAATATCACTTATCGCGTAATTGGTAAGTTGTTTTAATCTTAATTTTATCAGTGTCAGATGGTAACATCTGACACCACTTATATATTTTTGATTCCATTTGAATTGTAACATTGAGCTTGTCGAAACGCGTTGTGGGTATTTAAACAGGTCCTTCGTCTACCTGTCCCGATTTATCGGGAGGATTAGGGTGACAATTCAATATTTATGATACCCCACTTATCATTTTAATAGATTCGTTATCCTTAAATTGTTTCAGGATCTATTTTCCTATAATGTAGAGTCGGACATTAGCATCTGGTTGTTATTTATCTGATAATACAGAAAAGCCTAGATCTTCTTAATTTCTTAATGGTAGGACTACTGGTTTTTTTATCATTAAGGAGTTAAGATCATCAAGTTTAGCTGTGCAGTTGGATGTTACCATCCGACCGTTTTTTTTTTAATATCTATAAGAAAGAGGCTATCTTCTTAATGTGCTCAATTTCTTAATGGTATGACTACTGTTTTTTTTATCATTAAGGAGTTAAGATCATTAAGTATTAGCTATGCAGTTGGATTTTACTATCCGACACCACTGGAAAAAGTAGCTTTATTAATGTTCTCCATCTCTTGATGATAGACTTTTTGCAGCAAAAATTCCATATTTTTACGGCCTAAACATTTCGATTTGAAACCTGTATCGCAGCTCTTCCTTGTTTATTCGGTTCTTGCTATTGTCCTCTCCTCCTGTGCAGCAACAAAGTATGCAGCAGTTAAACAAAATGAGGCTAGTATTTCCGCTGTAAAGTTTCTGGATGAATATGTTATGCCCTTAAATCCAATTTTTCAGAATACGGTTGTTGGTGGTTTATCTGGGATTGATTACGATGTAAAGCAGAACCAATATTACATGATCAGTGATGATCCATCGCAGCGGGGTCCCGCAAGAATTTATACTGCACAGATTGATCTTAAAGAAAATAAGATCGATACTGTCCGGATAACTGGTGTGACTTATATGCTGCAAGAAAACGGGAAACCATATCCTCAATACGGTACTGATAAAAGTGTAAAACCTGATGGAGAATCGGTTCGTTTTAATCCCTTAACCCAGCAATTACTTTGGAGTAGTGAGGGAGAAAGGTTATTTAAGAATGGCGATACTACGATAGTTCAGCCTGGTTTAACCTTTATTTCTACAGCAGGAAAGTTTCTGGATACCATCCCAATGCCTAAAGGTTTTCATTTTACTAAAACGGAAAGTGGTCCACGTAAAAATGCTTTATTTGAAGGTTTAACTTATGCCGATCAGTACAAAACGTTATATGCCAGTTTAGAAGAGCCACTTTACCAGGATGGCCCTCAGGCTGCTTTTGAATATGATAAAGCCTTAACGCGGATTTTAAAATTCGATGTAACGACTAAAAAGAATACTGCCCAATATGCTTATCAGCTTGACGCAATGCCTGTTAAACCTACGGTTGAAAATGATTGGAATGTAAATGGAATTTCTGAAATATTAGCCATTAATAATCATAGCCTTTTGGTAATGGAAAGGGCCTGGGCAAAAGGACATGATGATCATACTTTTATAAAACTTTACCTGGTTGATTTGCGTGGGGCCGAAAATGAAATCGATAACAGTTCTTTTGTGCAGCATCCGCCGAAGCCATTAACCAAAAAATTGCTTTTCGACTTTGATTCCTTAAACCGGCATATCGATAATTTTGAAGGCGTAACCTTTGGGCCACAGTTGCCGAACGGGCACCTTTCATTAATTTTTTGTGTAGATAACAATTTCGGGAAAGCTCAGGTGCAACAATTTTTCTTATTTGAGATCCTTCCATAAGGATGATTCCTGTTAAAAATTTATAATGAATAAAATAAAAGCAATACTGTTTGATTTAGATGGTACATTAATTGATTCTGAAAAGTTTCATTTCGATTGCTGGAATAAGTTTTTATGCCCTTACGGGGTGACGCTGGATTTTAAGGATTGGTTAAGCAATTATGCCGGAATCCCCCTGCCTAAGAATGCGAAGACTATCGTAGACCGATATAAAATAGAAGAAGAGCTGGAAGGTTTTATCGATAGAAGAGAAAAGATAACTTTTGATGGTTTTAGAACAACGGATATACAGTTAATGCCTTTCGCGTTAGAATTTATCCAGTTTGCTTTTGAAAAAGGGCTCACACTTGCCGTGGTTACGGCTAGTCCTAAAATGGATGTTGAAGCCGTTTTTGAGCGCAACGGATTGGCAAAGTATTTCAGTTTATTTATTACCAGAACAGATGTAAGTAAATCTAAACCCGACCCCGAAAGTTACAATCTTTGTGTCGCGCGGTTAGGTCTTGAAAAAGAGGAATGCCTTGTTTTTGAAGATACAATAAATGGTGTTAAATCTGCTCTGGCTGCGGGTATTGCCTGTTATGCCATTCAAAGCAATGTACGGGCGCATCAAAAACTTAAAATAGCCGATGAAATATTCCTCAGCTTTGCGAATGCCAAAGAATTTATGATCCAAAAAGGATTAATTTAGTCGCTTCTTATCTTAAAATAAACCTGGTTAAACCTCTTTCTAATAAACGCTACCCAAAGCGTTATCGGTTTGTGCATAAGATAAACCTCATAAATATGTCATCTGGTAAAGGTTAATTATTATGATATAGCTGTTTCCAGCTATGTGCAAAAAGGCTATTTCCAGCTATATACTAACATTTTTATTGACTGTAAATTAGATTTTAAATTTATTTACGCTCCTGGCAAGCCAAAACCATAGTCGCTTTGCGTGTAAATTATTTAAGATGTGCATTTTTTGCCGTCAAGGGAGGGCTATTTGCTAATTTTTATCATCAATCTATATATAACAATTAAAAAAAAATGAAAAAACACTTACACCTTACCGCATTATTTATTCTTATAGCGCTAACCGGAATAGCCCAATCTAAATCTGGCTCGTTTAATAAAGGCGATAACCTTTTTAACATTGGAGTGGGCATCGGTAGTCCGTTTTTTGGTTCGGGTTATACCTCATCGCTACCTGTTAATCCATCAATCAGTTATGAAAGGGGGGTAACAGATGCAATTAGTGTAGGTGGCCAGCTATCGTATGCGAGTTCAAAATACGAAGGTTTTAATAATACTTATAGCTTTAAGGAAAGTGCCATTTATGTTAGTGCAAGGGGCTCATATCATTTTAATCAGTTACTTGACCTGAATCCTAAATTTGACCTTTACGGTGGAGCAAGTTTAGGTTATGTTACGGTGAGTATCAGTGATAACCAGGGATCTTTCGAAGGTGCTGCGAGCGGGCTTGGGTTTGGCCTTTATGCAGGTAGTAAGTATTACCTAAAACCAAGTACAGCTATATATGCCGAATTGGGTTACCAAAGCCTTTCGCTTTTAAACATTGGAATCGCTTTTAAATTTTAAAGCTAGGGGCAGCAGAATAAAGCTGGAATTAGAAATTGAGTTTGTTAGTTGAGTTAATATGGTGGCTGGTAGCAATACCAGCCATTTTTTTAGCCAAATACTTCTTGAAAATTAACTAAATTAGTGGAAAGCAATCGAATCTGTTATGGTAAAAAAAGGATTATGGATTTTATTGGCCACCTTAGCAATGCTGATTGGACTGTATCCGGTAATTTACTTTTTGTTCGATAGAAAATTGGATTGCTAAATTCAAAATCAGTTGAGTTGTTAACAGATACTTTTTGGAACATTGGTTTTTATACCCATATCATCCTTGGAGGAGTCGCTTTATTTATTGGCTGGACACAATTTAGTCCCAAAATGAGAAAATGGAGCATCAAATTACACCGACAGCTAGGTAAAGTTTACGTGATTGCTGTTCTGCTTAGCGCATTAGCAGGTATTTACATAGGCTTTTTTGCAACAGGTGGGTTAATTTCTTCAGCAGGGTTTATATGTTTAGGGATAATTTGGTTTTACACTACCTTAAAAGCTTATTTATACATTAAAAACGGTGAAATTGAACCACATCAAAAAATGATGGTTTATAGTTATGCCGCTTGTTTTGCTGCGGTTACTTTGCGGTTATGGCTTCCGCTATTGACCATGATTTATAGCGATTTTGTAAAGGCTTACCTACTTGTGGCCTGGTTATGCTGGATTCCGAATCTGATTGTTGCTTATATTATAAACCGAAGAACCATTGTTCAATAAAAAAACCGATTTTTGAAATAAAAAAATATGCTAACAGCCATTAACCCCAAATTGCCCATGCGTGATAAAAAAATCACGAGAGATTTTTATGTCAATAAATTAGGCTTTAAAGATCTGGGGAGCGCCGACTTTAAGGAATATCTGATGGTACAAAAAGACCATGTTGAGATTCACTTTTTTTTATTCGAAACGCTTGATCCGAAAGAAAACTACGGGCAGGTGTATATCCGTACCAACGATATTGATGGGCTGTACAAATCGATGCTTGAAAGTAAACAAAGCATTCATCCGAATGGAAGTTTGCAGACAAAGCCATGGGGGCAAAAAGAATTTTCAATGCTCGATCCGGACAGTAATTTACTCACTTTTGGGCAAGAGATTTAAGAGGTGTTCATTGGTCAATAGCTGATCGTTTAATAGAGTAGCTACGCCAAACCCCTGGCTCCAAACTAAATTAGCAACTGTTCGATAGCGATATTGATCAATTCGATAGAATTTTTAACAGCTAATTTCTGCATCATATTACGTCGGTGGGTTTCGACGGTGAGTGGACTTAGAAAAAGCTCTTCTGCTATGCTGGCGGTTGTTTTTCCCTGTGCAATTAACTGAAGGATCTGTTTTTCGCGCTTGGTGAATTTTGGTCGTCCTTTTAAGTCATTTATTGAAGGTTTGGCAATAATTTCTATAACTTCTTTGCTAAAGGCCAGTTCTCCGCTAAGTGCAGTTTCAATGCCATTTTTTAGCTCTTCTACCGAAGCATTTTTTAAAATATACCCACTTGCACCGTTTTGCAGCATCTGCATGATGATGCTTCTTTCGGTATGGTTGCTAATGGCAATAACCACTGTTTTCGGCGACAACTTTTTAACCTGCGCACACAGTTCAA
Source organism: Pedobacter sp. GW460-11-11-14-TSB4 (assembly GCF_059423705.1). Lineage (NCBI taxonomy): Bacteria > Pseudomonadati > Bacteroidota > Sphingobacteriia > Sphingobacteriales > Sphingobacteriaceae > Pedobacter > Pedobacter sp. GW460-11-11-14-TSB4. The sequence goes on along the minus strand of NZ_JBWKYI010000034.1, from coordinate 2,292 downwards.
TACCATTAACATCGGGCAACATAATATCGAGTAATACAATATCTGCTTCGTGGTTATTCAAAAAGGAAATTAATGCGCTGCCCGACTGAAAACTGCCTGCTACATGCATGTTTTCGAGGTTGTTGATCAAAGAAACGATTCCTTGTATAACAATCGGATGGTCGTCAACAACAGCCAGTTTAATTATACTACTCATAACTGATGGGGATTTCGATATTTATGGTTGTGCCATTGCCAGGATGCGAATCGATTTCGAAAGTACCCTTAAGATAGGCGATCCTGTTTTTAATGTTTTCTATTCCTAATCCCTTTTTATGGGTTGAGGTATCAAAGCCAATTCCATTATCTTCCAGCGTGATATAAAAGCGGTTTTTATTTTCGCTGACCTGTAAAACTACTTCTGATGCCTGCGCATGTTTTAGGGTGTTGGTGAGCATTTCCTGTACAATCCTGTAAATGATGATCTGTTCTTCCAGTGCAATCTGTTTAGAGATATTGAGTGCTTGAAAATCGATGTGCATATGGTTGCTCATCGCCGATTCTGCCAGGTCTTTTAAGGCCGTTTCTAATCCGAATTTTAGTAAGGTTTGGGGCATCATATTCCGGGCAATGTGCCTTAATTCGGTAACAGAACTATCCAGCTGATTAACAATTCTTTGTAACTCTACATCATGCAGTTGCATTTCCCTGTGTTTTGCCCAATTGGATAAGTTAATTTTTAAACCCGATAACATTCCGCCTAGTCCGTCATGTAAATCCTGTGCTACCCGGTTTCTTTCTTTTTCTTCGGCATTGAGCATGGCCTTGCTAATTTCTAATTGTTGTTTTTGTTGTAATTCGGCCACTCTCTGTTTATAATTTATGGCTCTTTGCGCTGCAAGTTTTTTATAGCCCCTAAAGTAAAAGTACAAAAGGATAGCGATGATCAGCAGAAAGAATGATGCTGCGATTAACAGGAATGTTGTTATTTTATTGTTCTTAATAATTAATGCATTTTGTTTCTTTTCTGCATTTAAACTCGCTATTTTTTTCTGGTTCTCTGCATTTTTATATTTAATTTCTAATGCATTAATATCCGCTTTAAGTTTACTATCATTCAGGCTGTCGTTTAATACTTTACTCTTTTTTATCCAGTTATAAGCCTCTTTAATATCACCATTCGCATAGTTTACTTCCGCAAGCGCTTCTGCTAATTTGAGTTTATTCGACGAAAGTGTATTTATTTCAGGCTGATCGACAATTTGCAGCAAGGTTTTTTTTGCCAGCACAAAGTTTTTCTGCTTAAAAAGGATCCTGTATTTCTCAAATATCACTTCCTGTAAAGAATAATTGTCGCTTAGCTTTTCGGCCAGTTTAATGGCTTTATCTGCATCTGATAAAGCAAGGCTGTATTGTTTGGTATTAATTAAATAACGAGTGGTGCTTTTGTAGTAGTCGAGCCAGAATATTGCCATCGGGTAGCCTGTAGCCACATGGTTTGATTTATCCAGTATGGTTTTAGCCAGATCGAGGTATTTTTTGGTGAGATTATAGTTTTTGAGGTGATAATAGTTTCCGGCAGTGGTTAGGTAAGCATTAATCAGCAGGTAATATTTATCCGGAGAAGTCGCTTTTAAGGCATTTAAACCCGCTTGCAGGTAAGGTGTTGCTTTTTCGTATTGGCCAAGGTTTGTAAATATCGTTCCGATAGAGACGTATTCTGTGCCTAAAAAGTCTTTGTCGCCAGCCTTTTTAGAAAGTGGTAAAACGCGGTTAATCAGGATATCGAGTGTTGTTTTAAGGTCGTCTTTGTGCTGTTGTATCAAACCATAGTTGTGCCAAATCATCGATCGCAACCGATAAATACCTTTTGTATTAAACTTGCTTAATAACGAATCTGCATGGGAGAGTAACTTTTCTGCTTTTGCGTAATTCCGGTCCTGGTAAATTAAAGATTCGTACCAATAAGATCTGGCAAAGAGTAATGGATACTTTTTACTCCAGGTTCTTGCCTTGTTCAAATATAATACTGCTTTGGTACTATCATGATCTACCCAGAAATCGGTTAATTTAAAACCAGCTTCGGCTTTAAGGCTGTCGCGGAAGCTTCCATTTAAAATGCGACTCAGACTATCGCTATATTGTTTGTCGGCTGGTTGCAGCTGGGCCCGGCTATTCAGTGAATAGAAAATCAGCAATGCCAGAAAGATGATATAATTTCTCATTAAACTAAAAATGCACGCTTTATTTCTCAACCAGAAATTAAACACAGAATATACCTGAAATCAGGTAGAAAAAAATGGTATTATATGG
>NZ_JBWKYI010000033.1:0-56184 GCF_059423705.1 Pedobacter sp. GW460-11-11-14-TSB4 | reverse complement strand
ATTAACCGATTAAACCTTGGGTTCGGAGCTTGGGCTTGTGCGTTTGGAGTCGACTAATTTATCAACTACCAGTTAACAGTTCTCAGTTTGCAATTTACAGTTAACCGATTTAAACAATTAACCGATTAACCCCTGGGCAACCAACCCAATTACTGTTTAATATTCCGTAATTTTTCTAAGGAGAGAATATTAATGGCATTACCTGTTTTATCGATAAGCTTTTCATCTTTAAAATCAGCGAGCATTCTGCTTACTGTTTCGCTGGCTGTACCTACCAATGCAGCAAGATCATCGCGCGAGATCCTGATGGTACAGCTGTCTTCAGTACCGTCGCCAAATTTAACGGCCACCTGTAACAATGCTTCTGCCACACGTTTTCGTACGGATGAATAAGCCAGCTGGAGCATTTGCTTTCCTTTATCGCGTACATTTCCAGATAATAAAGCGATAAAAGTTTTGGATACCGCCTGATGGTTGAGCAAGTATTCCATAAAATCGGATTTGGGGATCTGGATAATGTCTGATTCTATTAAGGTTGCCGCATTGTCTGTGTATACCTCGCCATTACATAAACTTTCGTATCCAAAAAAATCTCCGTCATGATACAAGCTGGATGAAAGTTCCCTGCCATCCTTAAAACGTTTGTAGGTTTTTACCTGGCCCTTAACTAGATAATAAAGATGGGTCGGCTCATCCCCTTCCACATAAATAATTTGTTTGTTGGCAATTGGCCTTGATTTGCCCCTTTTGCGAAGTTCGTTCATCACCGTTTCGCTATTGCCTGTGCCTGAATTAAAGCCCGATGATTGTTGTTTTTTCTTAAACCTGCTTTCTATAGCCTTAAAGAGTTCGATGTCATCAAATGGTTTGGTGAGGTAATCATCTGCTCCCATTTCCATACCTTTTCGCATGTCTGCCCGCTCAGTTTTCGCCGTAATGAAAATAAAAGGAATGTTTGCCGTTTTCTGATTTTTATTCAGCAGGTACAGCACCCCATAACCATCCAGTTCCGGCATCATGATATCGCAAAGGATTACATCCGGCAAATGGTTCAGTGCCATTTCTACACCTAACTTACCATGTTTAGCGGTAAAAGTTTCGTAACCGGCCAGATCCAGTACTTCGGCTGTACTTTCCCTGATGTCATCATTGTCTTCAATAATCAAAACTTTCTTGTTCATGGGAATGGGTATTAACTGTAAAATTATTTACGGAAGGTAAAGCGGAGTGTAAAAACCGTACCCGAATTTTGTTCACTCTGGCAGGCTACAGTACCATTCATCAGGCCTACATATCTTTTTACAATGTTTAGCCCTAAACCTGTGCCAGGGATATCGCCTGTATTATGTGCCCTGAAAAAAGGTTCGAACAGGTTATTCTGATCCACTTTTGGAATACCAATGCCGTTATCCTTCACCTCCAGAAGGAGCTCATCATCTTTTAAAATAGAATTGAACTGGATCAAAGTGTCGGCACCAGAATATTTTATCGAATTGGAAATCAGATTGATCACGCAATTTTTCAATAGGTTCGGATCAAGATAAACTTCGGCAGTTGTACCGGTATGTTCGTAAATAATATGCTGGTTCTCTTTGGTCATCATCTGCATTTCTTCTGCAATTTCTTCTGCAAAGCTGATGATATTGAAAGTTTGGGCAGATGCTTCTACTTTTCCGGCTTCAAGTTTTTCCAGCGAAAGAAAGTCGTTTAAGATTGTAGTGAGGTTATTGATCGAATTTTTGATTTTCAGCGTATGTTTTTCTACACTGGCCACATCCTGTTTAGAAGTATATTTATCTATTAAAGAAGCTGATAATTGTATAGAACTAAGTGGCGTTCTAAACTCATGCGAAGCCATGGAAACAAACCTTGTTTTGAGCTGATTAAGTTCTTTCTCTTTCTGAAATAGCGCCTGCATATTTTCTTTGGCCATTTCGAGTTCGGATACCAGTTTAACCAGATCGTGTGTACGCTCTTTTATTTTAACCTCTAGTTTTTCGGTGTAACTTCTAATCTGCTCTTCATTGGCTTTTTCTTTACTCAGATCGTGGATAAAACCAGTATAAATTTTACGGTCACTAAATTCTATTTCGCTTACGCCCAGCCTAAAGGGAAAAACAGAACCATCTTTACGCTTTCCGGAAACTTCTCTCCCAACACCTATAATGTGTTTCTGCCCGGTATGTTCATATCTGGATAAGTAGCCATCATGGCGCGAATGGTCGGGCTCCGGCATTAAAACCGAAACATTTTTTCCCACCAGTTCTGCTTTATCATAACCAAAAAGCTCAAGTGCAGCCGGGTTTAAATGTTCAATAATCCCTTTATCATCAATAGTGATAATTCCATCAATGGCATTTTCAATAATTGCATCTAAAAATTTCGATCTATCCATGTATCACATCAGTATATCCTTGTAAATATAGAAAAGTTATTCCCGATCTTTTTTCCCTTATTCAACAATCAATCCATCCAGTTTGTCTTTCGACTTCGCCAGTTGCTCATACAATCCTTTTAATTCACCAGATGCCTGATCGGCAACCTCGGCAAAAAGCTTTTTATAATAATTAATGCCTTCGGCCAGCTGGAGTTTGAATCCGTTTAATTGCTTTCTTTTTTTATCGCTAAAATTTTGAAGCTGCTGTTTGATATCTTCCTGAAGATAGTCGATGTATAGGTTAAGCTCTTTGATAAAAATATGTGGCCTTTCCACTTTGCTCAGCAGGTTAATTTTTCCATAAATATGGCCAACCATCTCCTCAAATGAATATACATCAGAAAAATAAGCCAGGTTTGGTCCCGGGCAAATGGCTATTGCGGTATTTTCTTTTGGTTTAACCATATTATATTTCAAATAAGTTGAGGAACATAAGCCTTCACAAAGGCAAACTTTTTCGGTTACCAGGTTAAACTGTTTCTGGTATTCATCTTCTGATAGACTAGCTGTTTTTAAGCTTTTGATCTTTAAGTGCTGATATTCGCGGGATGCCGTACAGATGGCTTGTTCGGTAAATTCGGTATTGTTGCAGAGGTATTTTTTGGTACACGGACTTCCGGGCCTGCCCTTTTTAATCCGCTCGGTGCGCTGGAGATCTATTGTACTATTTTTAAAATTATTAAACCGGATACCCAGCGGAGAGGCCCCGCTTAAATAAAAATCGCTTTCTGTCGAGCCGGCCAATTTTACTAATGTTTCGGCATCTACATTGGTTACTTCGGGTACCAACAGAAAAGGGCTTCCCCATCCTGTGGCATCTAGATTATAATATTGAAGGAGGAAATCGTGTTCTGCTGCAGTACCTATGCCACCTTGCACACTGATCCGTTGTTTAGGCTGTTTTTCTGTTTGGATTCCCTTTTGCGCCAAAGCAAATTGGTACATTTTAAAAAGCTCGATGAGCATATCATTTTTTTTGAGCTTAAATTCTTCCAAAATCGGCCCCAATAAATATCCTTCCGTTGCAAAGGCATGGCCACCACAATTTAAGCCCGATTCTATTCTGAATTCTGAAACCCACAAACCCTTTTTTGCCAAAAATTTAGCCTGGATCAATGCCGACCTGAAATCGCTAACTTTTAAGATGATTTTCTTTTTCAGCTTGCCATTTTCATCTGGAAAAAAGTCTTCAAAATTTTCCATATAACTGTATAATTTCGGGTTCATACCTGCAGATAACACCACTGAAGCGCTCAGTTTACTTTCTGCAAAACCACGAAGTGCCGCCAATGCATCGGTATTCATATCGCCGGAATATTCGCCATCTGCATAATTCATTTTATCTACCTTGGCCATGATGTTCACATCAATAGCCCCCATCCGCATCGCATTTTTTAAAAGCGACTGGAAGGTCTTTTTGGTTTCACCTTCAGGATATTCCAACATCAGATCATACCCATGTTTTAATTTAGCGGTATCGGGCAAAAGTTCGAAATAGCGGCAAATATCATTTCCAATTGAAAAATCCTGTTGTTTTAAAGTTTTGAAATCGTCGGTGATGGTATCCGACAAAAAATTGAGGTAGGCGGTGATGCGTTTACTCCGGCTATCCGTTTCTCCTTTTGGAATTGCATCGAAATGAATCAGGCGTTTTTTTGAATGATAAGCACGCATTCGCTCGATCAGTTCGTCATCAACAATAGAAAGCACGGATGAAATACCGTATCTGGCAACTTTAAGTGGGGTATCAATAGAATAACCTAAGCCTAATACGGGGATATGGAATGAATGTGGCATGATATTTTGTGATATAGGTTTGGCCTTTTATAACAAAAAGCCGATGATTTCGACAGCAAAACTATCGCAGTTGAACCAACCAAAGCATGATGCCAGTCAAAACGAAAAGTGAGTGAGATCACTTTTTAATGATTTTACGGAAAGTACTTACTCTACGGTATCGTGAACCTCAAATCTGCCCGTTTTAAGGTGTAAGATAATTTTAAACACGATAATATCTTCATCATAAGTATCTGCTTTGCCCGTACCATGTGACGGCTGTGCCGAAGGGGTATTGGTTAAAGGCATCATCCGGTGGATAATCCCCTGAAGTGCTCTTTGCTTTTCTGCATTATCATTGATTTCTTCAAACTTGCCCCAGCACACTACACTCTTCCAGTTAAAGGTATCGCGGATCTGGTCGGTCTGAAAGCATACCTGAGGATTACTTTTCATCATCCTGATTTTTTGCCCGGGAGCAGAGTGCGCGTAAACCGTGCCGTTATTGTACACATAATTGATGGGCACAATGTAACTTACGCCATGGGCATGGCAGGCCAAACGGCCAATATATTGTTCTTTAAGGAGCTTTTCTATTTCCTCTTCTTTTAATATGCCTAACATCTTCTTATCGTTAAATATTGATTAATAAACACCTAATCACCAGAAATATCCAGGACAATCCGTCCCTCAATCTCTCCTTTTTTCATTTGATCAAACACATTATTAATGTCTTCCAATTTTGCTCCTTTAACCTGCGCCCTTACCTTTCCGTCTACCGCAAATTCGATGGCTTCCTGCATATCTTTTCTTGTGCCTACAATTGAACCTCTAATGGTTATCCTATTCAACACGGTATCGAATATAGGCAGATCAAAACTGCCTGGAGGTAAGCCATTTAGGGATAAAGTACCTTTTCTGCGCAAGGCTGAAAGCCCCTGGCTAAATGCAACAGGCGTTACCGCCGTTACCAATACACCATGCATACCACCAGTTTGTTTTTTAAGAAATTCGCCTGGATCATGTTCCTGTGCATTAACCACAATATCTGCCCCCAGTTTTCTAGCCATCTCCAGTTTATCGTTGGAAATATCAATTGCGGCAACCTGAAAGCCCATCGCTTTTGCATATTGAACACCAAGATGGCCGAGGCCACCAATACCAGATATGGCAACCCATTCGCCTGCTTTTGCATCAGTTTCTTTTAAACCTTTATAAACGGTAACGCCGGCACAGATAATGGGTGCCATTTCTGCAAAATTTACATGCGAAGGGAAATGGGCAACATATCTCGAATCGGCAATTACATATTCTGCAAAACCTCCATCAACACTTTATCCTCCATTTTGTTGCTCGTAGCACAATGTTTCCCAACCAGTTAAGCAAAATTCGCAACAACCACAAGCACTGTACAACCAGGGCACTCCAACTACATCGCCTTCCTGAACACTTTTAACATCATGGTCCATTGCCGCTACCAGTCCGATGGCCTCATGGCCGGGCACCAACGGCATTTTTGATTTTACCGGCCAGTCTCCATTACAAGCATGAAGATCAGTATGACATACTCCGCATGAAATTACCTTAACCAAAATCTCATATTGATTGAGCGGTCTAACCCGCAATTCTTCTATGGCCAGTGGTCCGCCATATTCATGAATAACTGCGGCTTTCATTGTTTTGGGATACATATATAGTCTGTTTAAGAATTGAATTTTATAATGATAAGCTGTTACATTGGGGTACAATGTTCGGGAGGTAAAACCAAAAGCGGGATCTGAATATGATCAGACATGTTCAGGGTATAGCTCCCTTTAAGCAGGCGATGAAAAAAACTGTGTTTTCGGTGCACCATGGCCAGAATATCGATCTGTCCGTTTTCGACAATCCAGTTTAAGCCATCTTGAACCCGCTCACTGTTTACATGCCTGTGGTAGATATTTCTATAGTTAACCCTATCGGCAACCCGATTTAAAAAATCTTCGGTTTCTTGTTTGTGAAGCCTCGGATCAGATTGTGAATTACCGGTATGTGTAATGAGGATATCAGCATTAAAAGGTTTTGCAAATTCGGCAAGTGTACATAAAACCGGGATATCGCTATGGCTAAAATCTGTGGCGAAAGCGATTTTTTTTGGTTTCTTAAACCGATATCCCGCAGGAATAAGCAAAACAGGTATTTCCTGTTCGATGATTTTTCGGGCCACACTGCCCATAAGTGTTTTGGTTAACTTATCTGCCCGGTTTAATCCCGCCACCACGAGGTTCATTTTACAATCAGCAAAATATTTACTCACCTCTTGTTCTACTTCGCCACGAACAGATCTTCCAAACACTTCTGCTTTAAAACCAGGCTCATGATGGGCCATTTTATATTTTTCTTCAACTTTTTCAACCAGTTGGTTTAAGGCTTTTTTAGCCTCCTGCTCTATAAGTTTATATTCTTCGAGCGGCCATACCAGAGATGCGGCGGCAGGAGAAAACTCCGGAACCTGAAAAACATTTAACAGTTCTACCCGGGCACCTATACCATGGGCCAGATTGGTTGCATAATCAGCTGCGTTCTCTGCCGCTGCAGAGAAATCAACAGCTACCAGGATCTTTTTCATATTCTATGCCGTTTAACTAGCATAAAGTTTGTAAAAACCTGAGGTTAAAAATATGAGCAGCATCAGTTATTAAAATGATTGTCTACCAAACGCTTCCGTTAAAAAGTGATGTAGTTATTACAAGCCGCTAAATAAATATTTAGACTAATTATCATTACCACAAAAAAAGATTAAATCGTTATGCTTTCCGTAATTTCAATGTTTTAAAATTATACAAGATGAGTGTGCATATAGGCTTAATGATCTGGAAGGAAATGAAGCAGAAAGATATTTCTGTTTCAGACATTGCTGCCGCGCTTGAGATCAGCAAAACAAAGGCACAGGAAATGCTGAATGCCGCAACGATTGATATCCTGACGCTGGTACGCGTGAGTGAATTCCTGAATTACAATTTTTTCAGCTATTACGAAAGCGGAAAGGTTTTCTCCAAGATCGAGCTACAGGAAAAAAAACGGCTGACAGCAGAGGTTGATAGGTTAAAGGCTTTGCTCACTGAAAAGAACAAAGCCCTCGAACTTCAGGAAAGGTTAAATAAGATTCAGCTCAGTACAATTTCACTATTGGAAAAAGGCCAGTTTAGGTAATCTGACTTTAGGAAGTAAAGATTCCTTTGAGCATTATTTAACGGAAAGATCTGTTACCTGTCCGTTAACCGAATTATTCCTGATATCCGCGCGAACGACACGATTAAAACTGATTACATTTTTATTGGCATGAAATGCCGGATATTCTTTGTTCATGATTATTTTATTGTCGCTAAACGTTAGTCCATCAACTGATTTTGCATATAAAATCGGATAGTCAAACGTGTCAAATTGATTATGATGTATCCGTATTCCCGAATGAAAATATTTCTTTTGGTTCTTAAGATCCGGAATTTCCGGATAGATGGAGATAACTGCACTTGTAAACTGATACATACTGGTTAAAGCATTCACAAATTTATTATCTGTGATTTCTATGTCCCTGCAGGCACCGGTTTCATACCAGCCGTTACTGTCGCCGCAGAGCAAAATAGCAGTTCCGGATGTATGGTCAAACAGATTTCGGGCCACCAATGTTTTTTTGGGGGTACTGAAGAGTGCTCCTCTTGCCCTATTATTCCTGATGGTGTTGCCGGTAAATTGCACGGCAGGTGTCCAGGTTAAGTTTTCAATCCCGATATCCTGTTTTGAAGGATCTATTTCTGCATCCAGCTCCTTTGTAAATTCAATCTTAAATGATTTGATCGGATCGCTTTCATTGCCCCTTATGGGTTCGATAGCGGCAATGGTATTTTTAACATCCCACAGCTCCATTGTTTTGGATTGGATAAACTGTACACTGTCGCCTGCATAACCCCAGTCAAAGCCATAACTCTGGCTATGCATATAATTACCAATAACCGTTTTGCTATCAATCTTTTTAACTAATTTCAGGTAGGTACCATGTATGTTAATCGCATCATCCATCATCCCTTCATATAAGCCATTCTTTGAGGTAATAATACCTTTACAACCAGAAAAATGTGTTGCATCTGCTTGCGTGGTAAAATATCTTGGATCATGATCGCCTCTTAAACACACGCCGAAACCATCCATATAAATATTTTCTGTTAACTGGGCCAACAGTCCCATGCCCTCAGCATAATGCACTTTTACATTCACCAAACTGATGTTTTTACCTTTATGCACAAAGATACCCGGTGCAGGGCGCGCCCAGCTTCTCATGGCGATTACAGTACCAGGAACCAGCTTCTTGTTTTTCCAGTTGTAAGCCCTTATTTTACCTGGTGATATTTCGGAAACACCTTTCGTTCCTACCCGGATATCTCCGGTATTAAAAACAATATGTTTGGTTTTGCCTTCAAATGCAATGCCCGATGTTGGTTGCATTTGCCATCCCTCTCCTGTATTATAAAATACGCTGTCTTTGATCAAATATTTCACCCATGGCGCGGTTTCAAAAACGATATTTCCCTTTATGGTATCATTTTCAATAATTTTGACCTGTGCAATTTGTGGTTTTTCAAAATCGATACTTAGGTTTTGGAGTTTTACATTACTTGCCTCCACAAGTGCAACTGGAAGCATACGCCCATGGAACATTAAATCAGCACCATTGCCTTCAATCGTGAGGTTTTTGAATTGTTCCAGTGCTATTCCAACAGTTTTCGGATTATTCTGATCGTGATTGGAAACGTAATACGTTTTTATTGCGGCTCCTTCGGGATAAAAATCATATCGCCCTTTTTTAAACTTTACGACTACGGAGTCATTGTATTTTGTTTCATTTTTAATCTTCTTAAGTACCTCCGATAACTTTGATGTACTGTTTTTTCCATTGTTGGGTATAATTCCGTAAGTAGAAAGATGATAAACTTTCACTTTTGTCTGCGCACTTAGGGAAAGGGTTAAACTGAAAAATATAATGGATAGGCTTATAATTTTTAAGCGCTTCAATGCATTCGGTAAGCTCATCATATGATTATCTTAATATTAAATAGGCTTTGGTTAGAAATGACCACAGGCATATTATTAATATACCCTGTGCCATCATAATTGTTATGGTAAAAATTTGTTCTCTAAAGTTATAAAAGCAGCATCATTATTAGCCAAATAAAAGCCTTTAATTTTAGCTCAAACGTTTGTTCGACCGCAACAATATCAGGTGCCAATAAAAAGCTGTCTGATAAGATTTCATAAACAAATAACTGATTTAAGCGCTATTAACCAAAACAAAAAACCATGGTTACGGCATAGTTGTGAATTGTTGAGTTTATTATAAATATATTATCAGACAAACGTTTGCTGAAAAAAACTAAATGGCAGCAAAAAATGTATTGCAAGCAATTTACATTATCGCATCTACATTTTATATTACTGTACCAGCGTTTTATATTATCGCATCCGCATTTTATATTATTGCATGTGCATTTTATATTATCGCATGTGCACTTTATATTATTACATGTGCATTTTATATTATCGCACCTGCATTTTATATTATTGTATCTGCATTTTATATCAATGCATCAGCATTGGCTTATATAAGCCTTCAATTCCAGCCTGAACCAATTGTCAGATGGTTTTGTATTGAAGGATTATTTCAGCTTTTCGAACATCATAATGGCGGTATACAAAACGCCGGCTTCGCCCCTAAAAGTTCCCGAGCCTCTTGGTTTATTATCTACCGAATACCATTCATAAAAACCATTATTGTCTTTTACCCTTTTCACCATCGGAAGCATTTGTTCATACGCTTCTTCAACAAATCCATACTTAATTAACTGCTGAATCATTCGGCCGCCAAACCAGGTCCAATCGCCACCGTTTTGGTAACTGTACTCGGGGTTCATAATTTTGTTTTCAAAATATCCCTTCGGGTAAGGCGGATATAAGGTTAATCCTATTGAGCCGGCGCCCGCCTGTTTTACCCTTTTCACCATTTCATCCAACGATACTTTTACTTCCTTTTTACTCAACAATCCGGCTTCAATGGCAATGGTGGTCCCGCCGAAATAGTAAATCTTATGCTCATCAAAATCCGCAGGGAAAGGCGAACCTTTCAGATAAATATGCGGAATAAACTTTTGCGCTTTTTTATCCCATAAATACTTCCGGCAGTTTTGGGCTACTTCTTTTTTGATCACATTCCATTTTTGCTGAATTGCCGGCAGCATTTCCGTCAGGTTATTTAAAGCGATCAGAAACATGGCATTATCGTAAATATCAATAGCCGTGTGTGTATTATGATCCAAATCAACTCCCCAACCGTGTTCAGGTTGTACGTCGCCCCAATCGGCTGTTGTAGCGCCTATAATTAACCCGTATTGTTTGTTAAACCGGTTTTTCATGAGGAAATCCATAGCCCACTCCAATCGTTTACCGACCGTTTTATCACCTACTTTTTCGTCCAAAATACTTCGATCGCCTGTTAGTTGAATGTATTTGTAAACGGCCTGAACCAAAGAGCTTTCCTGATCGGTTTCGACGGTATTCTTGTGCGCGGCATAACGAGACTCTAATTTCGAATATGAAAAATCGGATGCAGCAGTACCTACTTTTTCAATCGGGGTAAATCCATCTATTATATTGCCATCTTCCCCCTGCATTCTGCAAAAAACCAACAGGTTTTCTTTCAAAACTTCCTTTTGATTTACCTGGGCGGCCAGTCCGATAAAAGTGTTGTAATCGCGGATCCATACTTCGCGATAGCCATCGCCAGCATTAAATCCTGATTTCATTACTTCCAGGGCTTTGTTTTTTACAAATGGAAAATAAGCTTCGTTCTGAATTTTAAATTCACCATTTTTGACTTGTGCGGAACTACTTGCAAAGGCAAATAATAATCCTATTAACGCATAATAACTTCTCATATATTTTTAGTTTTTGAACCAGCTGATTAAAAATTATTTATTTCGAAATGATTTCCGGGTTGCCTATGGTTTTAATAATAAATCGATTGGTTAATTCTTGATCTTCCGTAAACTGGCAATCAAATTTTATCATGTGTTTTCCAGCTTTTAGCACAGGAATCGTTTGTTTTAAAGCAATATTCTTCATAAAAGCACCTTTCTTGTTATACAACTTGATGCTGGTTCCATCACAAACCAATGAACTTCCCGCTTCGTAGTCGCCAGGTAATTCCATTTTAAAATAACCATCTAATTCTAACCAGGGATTGCTGATTTTTCCTTCTTTACCCATAAAGGTTAAGGTAAAATTAAGCGGCTGTTCTGCTTCTTTGTTTGTAAATTCCCATTGAGAAAAAGTAGGCTCGCCCGGTTGAAGGTTTTTCTTCTCATGTTCAAATTTGTATTTCTTAAAGGGATACAGTTTCCAGCTGTTATTTACTTTTTCAAGATGAAAATCGTTTTCCGGTTTTTTCAATCGGGCAGTCTGTTCAGCAGAGAAAATGTTCGACCTGTAGGCTTCCTGCCAAAGTTTAACCAATGCAAGTAACTTGCCCGTATTCGGGTTGGTTTGAAGGCTTTTATATCGGGCTACCAATGCAAAACCTGCATGATAACCCGCAGCACGGGCCATCATCCATTCAATATCCTCTTCGGTAGTTGTTGATGAAAGTAAAAACCATCCCAACATATTGGGCATGTAATTACGCTCAAGAAAAGGCTGGTTTTCTAAACGGTAATCGCCCTGAGATTCGCGGAATCCACCATACCAGGGCTCTCCCCAATTCCAGTAATGACAAAGATGCCAGTAGTAGTGGTAAGAGCGGCTTGTGCCATTTACCAAAGTCTGTTTGGTATCCTTAATTACTTTATCGGCAAAAACCTGCATCCCATATTCACCTTCACCTGCCGATAAACAACCTTCATGGCCATCAAAATCCATATGAGAAACACCAGTTTCATTAAAGAAACGACTCAGATTCCCCGCGATTTCCTGTTGTAATTCGAAATTAGGAAACAAAGTATTATATGGATAATCGAACAGCATACCGGCCGTTTCACCTTTTGGATGATCAACAGCTTTTGTACCATACATGCCCCGCTGGCAATCCAATAATTTATATGGCGCCGCTGCCGAAACCTCTCTAAAACGAATGATTTCATCTCCGATTTTTACCGCATGTAACGTACTGGATTTTATATTTTTAAAATATTGATCAGATAAAACCGGGATTTCATTTGCAGTTGCACTTATATTTTCAGTCAAAACCGATGAACCTGTTATGGAAAGACGTTTATCGGGAATTGGTGTTACATAAGGGTCGTTGGTATTAATAAAAGTGCTCAGGGTATGTACCCCAATTCTTAAACCTTTTTTACTGGCTTTATCCACACAGGCTTTCATCCCCGCTAGTCCGTTTGGAAAAGCATTAGCATCCAAAATAAAATGCCCCCATGATTTAAAGGGCCCCTCGTGATACAATGAAGCCAAACCGGCCTGCTGCGTATAATCCAGCATGGCATCGACTGTTTTTTCATTAAAATCAGAGATCAGATAGGCGCTTCCGGTCTCGGGCGATTGTTTGAACCAAACGCCATTAATCAGTGCATGAGGAAGACCTTCTGCTACCTCAATTGCGCCAATGCGTGATAAAACCTGTGGCTCAGCACATCCAAAAAGAGCGATTTTAGAACCTATGGTGGTTTCGTTTGGAATGGCCTTTACAGGCATTTCGGGGCGGCCCCAAACGGTAATTTTTCGATCTTTCGAACGATCCAAACTAAATGCCTGCAAACTACTTCCATAAGATTGTGCAATCGCAGTTGAACCGCGTAATTCATTGGCACCTTCATCATTATTTAAAACACCGCCAACTGTTTTTGGATTTAAAGCCTGGATGCCGATAGCGTATTCCCCATCGCGCACCACCCCGACCACTTCACCAATCGTTTTGTTGATAATGGTTGGGTAAGATCCCCAAACCACTGCATTTACTTTATCCTTCTCCTCCATTTTCAGCAACTCAAAAGTGAGGTGTGTTTTCTTTTGGGCTACTTTAACCTGAACTGTAACTTTTACAGGCTGATAAACGAACGTAATTATGCCCGATTTAAAAGTAGCTTCAGCGGGCTGATACCACTCCTTGCCTACCCGGATTTGTAATAATGGTGCTTTTTCGCCAGTGGCGAGGTAATTTTTACCTGAAACAGGGTTCGACAGTGCAGTTATTTGTCCTTTAGCAGACAAATTAAGGCTCAAACCTTCGCTTTTTAGACTGATCTGCTGTGCCGAGGTGCTCAGAAATGGTATAAAGAAGATTAAAAAAATAGTGGTTATTTTTTTCATGTATGCAATTG
Organism: Pedobacter sp. GW460-11-11-14-TSB4; assembly: GCF_059423705.1. NCBI lineage: Bacteria > Pseudomonadati > Bacteroidota > Sphingobacteriia > Sphingobacteriales > Sphingobacteriaceae > Pedobacter > Pedobacter sp. GW460-11-11-14-TSB4. The sequence goes on along the minus strand of NZ_JBWKYI010000033.1, from coordinate 42,612 downwards.
GTTAATTTTTAATTAATAAACAACCCTTGTTACTGGTTGATGGCAGTGGCTACTGTGGCTTTCCTTTCATGAAAATCCGGTTTCAAAATAAAGCTGGCAGGTGCATACGCTTTTAACGGAAAGGTCAGCCTGCCCCCTTTTACAGGGATTGGCTTACCGGTTATTTCGCCACGAAGATTTACAGGTATTGCACTTGTGTAATTTGATCTGTTCGGTAAAGTAACGATGACATTGCCCGAAATACCTCCCTGTTCCCACAAGCGCAAAAGCGTTCCCTTACCATCAGGATTTTCGCCAAAGGCGGTTACTAAAACACTTGCCCTTGAAATTGTTATGCCCTGATTTTTTAAGGGTAGCTTCCCTGCTTCTCCGCTTGCAACTCCCGTTAACAGGGGCAAACGAGCCTCCCATGAATTTCGGGTGAGATTTGGAACGGTTGGTGTATGCTGATCAATTGCCCATATGCGAACCCGTTCAGTCCATGAACCTTCCTGCCATAATGGAAAATTAGTATTCCACATGTTATTATAAATGTTGACAAATATGGATGGAATCTTTGGTACATGAGTCAGGGAAAATTTCCATAACCCAGGTTCGCCCAGACTAATCAAAGGAGAATCCATTGGCGATAGGGCAACTCCCGACTGATCTGTCTGTGTAATTGAAACGCCAGAATTTACAGCCATCAAATAACTATTGGTGCTCGAAATAATATCTCTTGCCGGATTTACCGGACCACCCAAACGCCCTACCGTAAATGTCGGTTCCTTAACCGCAAAAGGGAAACAAAGCCAGCCACCTTCAGGTTGTTTGTCTGGTGTTTTAGCATTAACCGACCATTCAACATCTACATAAGCCGCATTTCGGGGAAAGGTAAATGTTAAGGTGTATTTACCGGCAAAACCTTTTGTATCAGAAACGGTCAGGGTCGCAATATCGGCCAGGTCAGCATGAGATACTATGATTTTCCAGTCATCTGGCGTAAATGCAACATAAGGTGCTTTTTGAGCATTAAGCATGCCGGGTTTTCCCAAATCATTTAAACCCCAGCCGTCTTTTATCCTGCTGTAGGCATTAAACCATTGATCTACTTCATTTGTACTGAAGCGTTCGTGTAAAAACTGACCTACAACATATTTTGAAGATTGATCAACTAATTCACGACCTGTCTTTTTTTCTATTAATGACGATATGCCTCCTCTTTTTAAATCAAAAACTACGTTGAAATAGGGCGTACTGAACGACGTTTTTTCATCAGTAGAAATGGTTTCTTTTTTCATTTCTGAGGCTGATATGGAAACATATCCTCCTGCAGGCACATCTTTCACAAAAATAGATTCCCCTGGATTCCAGGGATTCGCAACCATTCCGGATCGGGCCCATGACAGTGGGTTGTATACCGTCATGCGTTTTCCTTTTATATTCACCGCATTCGCCAGTAAATCGAGATGGGTCTTTAACTCGCCGCTTACGATGTCATTTGTGTTGAGGATATACTGACGTTTTACATCATAAGAATTCAGCCACTTTCTTTTACTCCCCACTTTGGTATTATGCGCGTCGCTATTTTTCAGTTTTGAATAATCTCCATTTTCAGGAACAGGCTCTGCAGCAACTTCCGCCATCCACTTTTTCCAGTCCTCACCATAGCTATAACGCGGACCATATTCAGCATTCATACCCCAGGTATGTTCGGCATATAAAAGACTCTGCTCATAGCTTTTGGCCAGTTTTTCGGAAATGGATCCAGCAGGTATGCCCCAGATCCCCATTTGTGTATGCAGTCCGTCGAGTGCTGATTCTAATGGACGAATATTGCGTGCAATTTTGGTTTCCTGAGGATTTGAAAGTAATCCATGAATCCAGGTGTCTGGTGTATCCCCTTTGACCGTAGGCAGGTTTGGTTTTTCAGCTAAAACAGCTTTGGCAAAATCATCGAGGGTTCCAAAATGGATCTTTATCCCTGGCATTTCCTTTTTTGCGTAAGCTAACAATCTGGCGATATCTTGCTCATTAGGCGGGCCATGGTTATCACCTGTCATTTGCATGGCTAAATAATTTTTGCTGGGCCAGTCTTTTGTTGGTTTAATATCCGATCCGTATAAAGCGGTATAGTTGCACAATATCTTTGAACCATCAGCTCCTTCCCACCAGAAAAGTTCCGGAAAGCGCGGATACTGACTGGCGGGATTACAGCCCAACTGCAAAAATTTTATACCAGCATGGCTTAATAAAGTTGGCAATACCCAGGAATGGCTGGGCACATCGGTCATTTTTGCACTAATGGTTAAGGGAATCCCATAGGTGCGTGAAATTTTGGATGAATAACCAAGACCTCGAACTAAATCCTCATAATCTAATGACTCTGTATGCGTACTAAACGGGAGTCCATGAGCTACAATTGAGCCTGCTTTAATTGCTTTCTCTATCCTAGCTTTACGTTCCGGAGTTTGTAAAGGCCCCAGAATTTGGGCATACAAAGGCCAGCCAGGTACCGTCCAGGCAAACTGTTTTCCGTTTCCAGTGTTTTTTTCTATTACACTCAACGCATTATCCATCATTTCTTCACGGTAGCGTTTAAAAACATTTTCAGGTAAATCGGTAAAGCCCAGATCAAAATGCGTTTTAAATACGACCCATACATCAGTCACTTTTGAATTCACCGTTTTCTGCTCTTGTGCAGCTAATCCCGAAGTGAGCAGGACAAGAATAAAAAGTGCCTTTAGCTTCTTTATCATAAAAATTTCAATTCTACAGTTTCATTTACGGCTGTTTTAAAAGAAAGTTGAGCGCCTTCAATTATTTCAGCCTTTTTACCATTTCTGACCAATTGTACTTTGTGATCAGTCCATGGATTGACGATGTTACAAAGCCTTCCTTTTTCACTTACAATTTTAACGTCAGCAATAATTTCATTCTTTAAACTTGCGGAAACCAAGAAAGCACCCCATGTTCTGATATTTTTAAAACTTGCCTGCCTATTTTTGGGGAAGCCGTTAAACAAACGAATGTTATTTCCTGCGCTCATACAAAACATTTCATTGATTGCATTGGCTACCGTACAACTGTTTTCTATACCATGCGGATTGTTTAACTGGAAGCCGTTTGGATGCGTGTGCAAAGCGTATCGATGCAGTTCGTTCAGAATCACTTCGCGATCATATCCTACCCTAATGGCGGCTACAAAAAAACTACTCGATGTATTATTGTCCTGCCAGCGTTTCATTTCTCCGATAGTATTTCTGGAAACGGTGAGTAATTCTTCACTGCTATCAAGGGTAATTGCATTCGCCGGATAAATATGTTGTATACCTAAACCATTGTCGTTCCACCAGGCCGTACCTACTTCGGTATAACGGAAAACCTTTTTTCCTTCCCGCATTTGAACCGGAAAAGCACTCAGTTTGGCTAAAATTTCTTTCCACTTTGCCTGTTTGTTTTCATCTATTTTCAATGTAGAACTCAGGTCAATAATGAGGTTCAGGGCATTCCGGATCAACCCGAGCGATAAAACCGGGTTTTTATCATTTCCGGAACCTTCATGAATTGCATCTCCATAGATGACATATCTTCCATTTTCAGACTTTAGATAATCCTCCCAGAAATTCACAACCGCAAGTGCGTAGGGATATATCTTTTTACCGTAATTCGCATCATAAGTACAGCGCCACTGTTGTGCCATGTTTATTAATCCATAAGCTGCATTAGAGCGTTGACCTAAGAACAAACCTCCCTGTTCCTCATCTTTGCTGTTTAGGTGAGCAGGGTGATTACGGGTTACTTCGATTCCAAGCGGACCAATGCCTACAGGATATAAAATACCCCTTGTATGTGTTATATTTTTGGCATACCATGCACCTCTTTGCATAAAATCAATCAGCGGCGCATCATGTGGTTTTCCTTGTGCTAAACGGTTGGCAGAATACAGGGCGTAAAACGGGGCCTGAAAATTATAATTCAAATGATAATCCCCATTCCAGGCTGGTTTATCGGTAGTTGTCCAGCCAAATATTCCCGGTGGAAATTTTGGATCACGACTGCAGGCAGCCATGGTGTAAAGTCCCTGATAATAAGCTTTCATCAGTACAGTATCTTCCAGAGAAACGACCGATTTATTCCAGTACTGATCCCACCATTGATTATGCTGCTGCATCAAGGTTACCGTAGCATTTTTATTGATTTTTTTGATTCGACCGAGCACATATCCCAGCGGTTCTTTCTTTTTGAACCTGCTTTCAACAGCCAGGGCAACAATCATTTTTTTCCCAGGCTGTATTACAAGGTTACTGTCAGTATAATTGATAGATTTTAAGGCAATAGCCACTTCAGTAGCGATATCTACACTGTCGACAAATGCACGGGTAAGCCAGTAAGTATCATTTACCTTACCGCTTTTTAGTTTCGCATGTGGAGATTCAGGCACTGTTAGCTTAATGGAGACTTTTGCGGCTTTATTAATCGCATTGAGTTCAATAAATATTAAATTATCAGTTGCCGATACCCATGATTTTATTTCAATTTTTTGCCCGTTTTTATGAAGCAGGCAAGTCGTAACACCATTCTTGAGGCCTTGTTCAGCAGAAAAACCGGCGCCATCAAAACCTTCAATATTAAGATCAACAAAACCGGCTACACGCGGTCCGGACAAATTATCCGATTGTGATTTTAACCTCCAAAAATCATTTTTCGATACATAATAACGTAACTGATTGGTCTGATACCCCACACTCATTTCCACATCTCCATTTCCCATTAAAGGGGCATCAATAGAAACATGATTTGGGATATGAACAGGTGGCTTTGTCCAGTTATTTTTAAATTCAGGGGCATAACTTTGCGCAAAAGCCATGCTATTACCTAACAACAATAAAAAAAACAGCTTAATAACTTTCATGATTCTTTATTCATAGTTATAATTCCAGTTTATGCTTTTGTGATTTCCTCCTGATTGATATCTTTTCATATGATGCCCCGATCTAAATCTATTTGATTAATAAGAATTCCGAAACGCCCATAGCGGCCATATTCACTTTAGTAGTAGCTGACCTGTTCTCTCCTGATTTCATTTCGATAAAAGATTTTGGCTGCAATGATTTCCACACAAATTGTGTTTGCTGAACAGCTTGTTCCGGATTAAACAAACGCACTACATATGTTCCATCTGCATTTGGTGTAATGCTGGTCACCACAATTTTTGGATTGCTTAATTCGAAAAGTGTTGCCGGGAGTGTTTGCTCCTTTTTAACTGGCACGGCAATTAAAGGCTGCGTAAACTCGGCTGCAGCTTTTTCCATTTCAACATCATTCACCATATTGTGTGGGCGTAAAGCATATTTAAAATGAACTGCTCCTTCCTGATCAGCCTTGTAATTGGTATGCCAATAATTGTTCATCACATAACTAAACCAGGTTGAAGTGGGTTGCCCTTCTTTTTTCCATTCTTTATGCTTCGGTGGCATGGTCTGCCTTTCATCAATCATATTTCCTGGTTCTATCAAAGGCATTTCGAGTAACATCCATTGTATCCCTTTATCGGCTTTTGATACATCCAGCCATCTGCGGCCATACAGATAATCCATATTCGAACCTGGCAACTGATCTTTTAAATAACGCATGGTGCCATAACCGGCATCGATAGTTGTTTCGGTTAGCGCGGCATCAAAGGGATAACCGAAGTGAACGGCTTCTTTAGAACGAACTGATTTTTTATCTAAAATATTCTCGATCAACAGGGCATCGCTCCCCGCGAATAAAGACAATGTTCTTTCCAGTTTATTCGCGCCCGGTGCATCCGAAATAATCGACACCTTGGTCAGCACCGGCCCGTTCTCCATCACTTTTACCTGCACCTTCCCATTACTTACGGCCTCTTGTGGATTCATGCCCGGCACATACCAATAGCTGTTTAATCCCTGATTGCTAAAACCACCAACATAATTGAAATTATTTTCTGTTTTTAGTCCTGTAATACTGCCATTGATTTTGTCCCAGGTAAATCCAATTTTCCCATTCGAGATCGAATTTTCGGCAACAGTAAATTGACTTGCTGAGCTACTTGGCGCGTCATTAGAAATTTCATAAGTCGCGGTACCTAAAGCGGGTACATCGGCCATAAACACATAGTTTCCGTTACTTAGTTTTTGTAAAGGTTTTTTATTGCCTGCCGCATCTTTTACTGATCGCCCTGCTATGGTTCCCGATAGTACGACCGGTCCGGTCCTTTTCCAGGATGAAGTATTGAATACCGCAATTTTTTTAGACTTTGAATCGGTTAATGGTTGCAATAAATTTTCTTCCAAATTATTAATCTGCGCATCTCCATCGAGCATAAATTGTTTTTTAATGCGCCATTGTTCGGTAACAAATGGTACATCAGGCTCGGTGATGCTGTTGTGCGCGCCCCAGGTATGCTCATGAAACATGATAATATTCGTCCAGGCCTCGTAAAACTGCTGCGCATTGTATTGCTTGGCGTTTAACATCGAATACAATGTTGTTAATTGCTGCAAATGCAAACTATTGGTTCTGTTTTTTCCTTCTTCAGAAGCGGTAGAAACCGCCCCATCTTCCCAGTAGGGACTAATATCTCCTTTAACTGTTGGGATCTGCGCTCCGTATCGCTTTTCAAAAGTTTCAAAAAGTTTTTCGGTTGTATTGAGTACAATTTTTGGAGAAGCATATTTTTCATTCCATTGTTTTACAAAATCGGAAACTCCGGTATCAATTGGTCCATTATCTGCCACAATATTGTACCTCCATTGTACTGTTTCATAAGGATAATTTTTGGCGGTAAGCTCTTGTAAATAGGCTGCTATTTTTTTTGGTCCGCGATCAAATACGCCACCTATGGCTGTTCCATGCCAGGAGGAATAGCCTTTGGCACCCGTCCAGAATAATACTTTTTCTTCTCCTGAGGGTGATGTCCACCATACCGGTTTATCGCCCCAGGCTTTTACAAAATATCCTGCCCTATCGCCCAGGTAAGGGTGATCTTCGCCCATAAAATTTGGCCCGCTCGAAAAATATTTTACTCCTCCTTTGGATAAAGCGGTTACTGTAGACCAGGCAAAACCCGGGATATCCGAAATCATGGCACTGTTAATTTCGAAACCAAATTCTTTTCTGAGTTGAGCGGCATAATCTGTGTAGTGAAACATTTCTTCAGGCTGGCTTAAACCCGTAAGAATATTGGCATACAAAGCCGATAAACAAATACTTCCCTCTTTTACGGCTTTAACAAATTTTTCCTTTTGTGTTGGTGAGGCCTGTTTCAAATAATTTTCGACTGCCCATAACGATTCTATATTCCATTTGAATTTGGCTTCCACAGGATAATCTTTCGTTTTTTCGATCATCGCCAAAGCATCATCAATATTTTTAAGGTGAATTTTTAAAACCTCAGGTTGGAGGTGCGAGTAACCAATATCGGTATGGGAGTGGTGTATGAAATTTAATTCGCGATAAACAACCGGTTTTACAGCGATAAACTTATTAACCAATGTTTTTCCAGCCGAAACGGCCAAAATCCGAACACTGTCATCCTTTTTTACGGCATTTACAGGGATATCAAAATTGTTTACACCATCTTTTATCACGAAAGCATAAGATTCGCTATTATTTACTTTAACCTTAAGTTGTTCATCTTTTCCAAAATGCAAAGCGGTTAATACAATAGGCTGTTTTCCATTTTTCAATAGAAAAGGCATGGGATTAATATCCACTTTTTCTTCGAATGAAAATTTGAAGGTCATGTACCAATCATTGCTATTTTGCGCCTGACCAATCACTTTAATCCGTATCGCCTGTCCCGGTTTTACCTTACTCGCAGGCAAACGTAAGAAAGCCAGCCCGTGGGCATCATTGGCACCATCTCTTTTGGTTTGTTGAAAAACCAATGCAGAACCATCTTCTGCCTTGGAAATCCAATCGGGTGTCTTATTTCCTGGTAGTGTAGTAAAGGTTAATAATTTCTGATCGTTAACATATAAATCAAAATTGCGGTTACCGCTACTGGTAGCCGTAGAATGTGCGGCTACCCAACTGAAATAAACATAATCACCTTTACTGTTTTGCGGGATTTTAGCGGTTTCCCATTCGATGGTTTTCTTTCCATCAGTAGCCCGGGTTAACAAAGCACTGGTGGCATAATCCGGAAAAGCCGAAAAGTAAGTGATGTTTTCGCCACTTATTTCTTTTGCAAAACCGTTGATCCAGTTGATTTTCCCAAAATAGGGCACTTCTTTCTGCGCCAATGCTGTTTGCGCAAACAGGGTAATGATCAGTAACAGCATTGCATTTTTAAGACTGCCGTAAAAGTTATTTAAAAACATATCTGATTGATTTAGATGTGGTATATAAAATTTCATTTTTAAGGGAAAAGTATCGTTCGAATTATTGGGTATCGTAATCGTATAACTCCTTATAATCCACTTTAGGGATTGCTTTTCCGAAAGCTGCTAATTCTTTATCTCCATCAAATAAAAGGGGGAAAAATTTACCATCAAGCTGTTGATCCTGGGGCATTGGCGGAAAGCTGCTTAAGGCTTCCTGCCTGTGGTACCCCGCAGTGTTTCCAAGCGTATGCGCACTCATTGTATTCAGCACTGTTGCTCTTCTTGGTCGATTAGCAGTATTGGCATAAGAGCCATGCATCATCAGGGGGTGATGAAAACTGGCGTAACCCTTTGGCAGTTCATTAGGTACCCGTTTTTCAAATGCCTCCAATTGTTCTTTATTTAATATCGTTCTCACGGCGTCCATATCACCTGTTAAACCGGTAATCGGGAGCAGTCCCCATTTATGACTTCCGGGAACAAAATAAAGGCAGCCATTTTCGGTATTGGCATCATCCAATCCGATCCAGCAGGTAAGGTGATGCATGGGTTTGGTGAACGTCCAGTACGAAAAATCCTGATGCCAGGCCACTACGCCGCCATGTTTAGCCGGCTTGCAGAACAATTGATCATGAAAAATCCTAAAAGATTGCCCCAACAACTGATAAGCAGCCATGCGAAAGGCAGGTGCCCATAATAAATCGTGAAAGCCAGGCGTTAAACGCCAGGCGCCAATGGCATGAAAAAGTACTTTGTCCGGATCTTCTGATTCGTTGCTTTCATAGTGATAAAATAGTTTTTTATCGGCTTCATTTAAGGACTGTAATTTAATCAGCTCTGCATTAAGCAGATTTACCTGTTCTTCAGACAGAATTTTAATCCCTTTGATGAAACCATCTTTTTTAAAAGCAGCCACCTGTTCATCAGACAACATGTATTGCTCCCATTCTTTTGCAGATTTTGGTTGAACAAACATATTGGCGATTGGATGGCTATAATCGGCCAGATCATTAGACAGATGGAGATTTACCTTTTCCATATTATTTTTCTTAAAGCTTAAAATCAACTATTTACAATATCTCTCCTTTAGTAACTGCATCATATACAAATTGATATCCCACTGATTGGCTATCGGCATATTGGTAGCGGGTAAATGAACCATGTATGGAGCAGGACCAAATTCAGTGGTGATGGTTAACACCTCTTTTTTATTATCATGATACGCTTTTACAATGGCATCCCACCAGTTAAAATGGGCATTTAACTCGGCTTTAAACTCTGGCAGCCGTGGATCTATTACTTGTGCACTTTGTGAATGACCTATTCTCGAATGGAGATGTTCAACCTGTTTACACGCCAAAGCAAGGGCCTCTTCCTGATCTTCCAATAAACTCTCGGCTACATTACACCAATGAGAAAAATCGGCTGTTATTTTTAAATCAGGAAGTTTTTTTAAAAAATCATGCGTTATATGAGCGGCAAACAATGCTTTATTACGATGCGTTTCATGACATGTGGTAATCCCGGTTTCGTGAGTTACTGCATCTGCAATAGCAAACAGTTCGGCATTCTGCTCAAAACTGAAATAATCCTTTCCCGTTTGTGCGTTTATCTTTACTGGTTGTAGCGAAGCATAAAAGCGTAAATATTTTGTATAGTTAGCTTTATGTTTTTCAAAATCCTTTTCGAAAGATTGATAATACTGCGCAATCAAAAGCAGCTTATATTTTTTCAGTGCAGTGATCATGATGTTTTGCTCATCTGAATTTTCAGGAACAGGAGCTTCAACACCGTCGTATCCTGCCTCTTTTACATCATGGCAAAACTGATCCCAATTGATATTTTCAGAACCCCAGCGCGGATAATAGAATTGTATCTTCATGATCTATTTTACTTCCGAATTCCAGGCTTTTTCAATTTCTTCCAGACTTTTCCCTTTGGTTTCAAACAACTTTTTCTTGGCATACAAGAAGGACAGGATACAGAAGAACGAGAAGATGAAAAAGGTAGTTGCAATACCCAGGCCATCCCTCATGATTGGGAATAACATGTTGACAACCCAATCTGAAACCCACATGGTCATAATACACATCGATAAAGCTGTCCCTCTGATGTGCGTGGGGAATATTTCTGTAGAGATTACAAATTTTAACGGACCTAGTGAGAACGCGAAGAACAGGAGAAACAGAATAATACTAAATAACATGAACCATCCGGTGATGTCCATTAAAAAGCAAAAACCCGTTAAAGCCAAAGCACCTGCTGCACACAATGAACCGATGATGTATAAAGGCCTGCGTCCCCAGGTATCTACTTTTGAAATGGCAATAAAAGTAAACAGCACATTGGCCGATCCTAATATGACCTGGTAAAACAGCGCGTCGCTGGTTACAATACCTGCTGATTTTAAAATGGTCGGGCCATAAAAAATAACGCCATTAATTCCACTAAACTGTGATAAGGCCGTAAGAATGGTAGCCAGTGCGAGCAGTTTACTTAAAGGCAAACGCATCAGCTCTTTATAACCACCCGATTTTTGACTGGCCATTTCTTTAATGGAATCGAGTTCTAAACGGCCTGTTTCCGCTCCGTTTATTTTGATCAGCGTGTTTAAAGCCTCTTCATTTCTGCCATATTGCACCAACCATCTTGGGCTTTCGGGCACAATTAACAATAACAAACAAAATGCAGCTGCCGGAACAACCCCAACAATAAACATTCCACGCCAAACATTTTCTACAAATAACCAGTGTAATATACCCTCGCCGGCACCCGCATGGACAGTGGCGTAACGTTGCAAGAATAAATTGCTGATATAAGCTGCTAAAATACCTATGGTTATGGCCAGCTGATAAAAAACGACTAAACGACCTCTCTTTTGTGAAGGGGCTACTTCAGAAATATACAGTGGCGATACATTAGAAGCCACACCCACCCCCATACCGGCCAGCACCCGGAAGAAAATTAATACAGGATAAGCTACTGAAAATGCAAAACCAACCGCACTCACTAAAAATAATATGGCAGCCAAAAACAAGACTTTTCTTCTGCCAACTTTATCGCTGAGGTAACCCGAAAAGGATACCCCCACAATGCAGCCCAATAAAGCGCAGGATACAAATAATCCTTCCTGTGCGGACGACAATCCATATTGCGACTTTAAAGGCTCGATGATACCGCTGACCACGGCCATATCAAAGCCGAATAAAAAACCACCTAATGCCGCAATAAGCGTGATTAGGAAGATAAAATAATTTGCTCCTTGTTTTCTCATAATGGTTTGGTTATTTGGTTGTTTTTTTAATTGATGATTTGGTTAGCTTTCAACAACAATCTTCTTTTACATACGCCACAACCAAAAAGGCTTTTTGCACTCCCTGGTACCGAACGGTATACTGGCTTATGGCTGCAGGTATGACAAAAGTTTCGGCGTAGCTGAACTGGCTGGTTGTATTGCCTGTAATAACTGTTACCGCTTCCCCTTCAACCAGCATGCAAATATGACATTGGCCATTGGTGCTAATAACCGTTTCTCCAACAAACTCGTATCGATCTACCGCATAAAAATGTTCCTGATGGGTTGAAAGTGATAACTTCCTTCCATTATCCCATTCGGTTGCTACCTGTTGTTTAGAAATTAGCTCCTGCGAAACATAATCGCCTTTTCGGTCAAAATAAAGGTTCTTAAAAGCGTGTTCTATATTAATTGGACGGGGTTTGCCATTTAAGCCCAGTCGCAACCAATCGTACATTTTGAAAGTGAAGATGTATGGCGTACTGCTGATCTCCAGTACCATATTATTCTTTCCCGATGCATGAACAGTTCCATTTGGAATGAGAAAGAGATCATGCTTGTTGGCCTTAAATTTCTGCACATATTTTTCGGCATCCATTTCGATGCCTTTATTTTGTGCGTCCAGTAAGGCCGTTTTAAATTCATCCGGATTAATATCTTCCTGAAAACCCAAATAAACATCGGCATCAGGCTCACAATCCAGGATATAATAGGTTTCATCCTGTGTGAAATTTTCGCCAAAATTCTCTTTGATATAAGCTGTACGCGGATGGCATTGAATTGAAAGATTGCCGCCGTCATAGGTATCCAGAAAATCAAAACGGATCGGAAATTCTGTTCCAAACCTTCGGGCTGCTTTTCCCAAAAGTTTCTCATTATTATAAAATAACAGAAAATCGAATGATACTTCGAGTAGATATTGATTGCCCTCGATCACAATTCCATTTTCAGGCGTAATCAGTTCAAAAGACCAGGCGTAGTTTATTTCCTCCTCGTTAAGTCCTTTAATGTGCTTTTTCATCCAGTTCCCGCCCCAAATACCGGCCTCAAACCAAGGTCGTGCGCGAAGCGGCTGCTTGAGCATTTGATGTAAAGTATTTCTGAAATCATCACCGCACATCCATGTAATTTCAGTCACGCGCTGTTCATCAACAATCACATCCATTTTGGAAAGCAACTGTTCTTTATGTTTATTCAATACAGGCCAGTCTACAAAATAAGCCCGTTTGTACATTTGCGTCTGATCAGCCAACTCTGTACAGCCCATATTTTTTGCTGCACCAGCCCTCATTCTATATTGAATTTCATTTTTGGGCACATCAACATATAGCAATAATCCTTTCCAATTAGCCAGTTCGGCGCCGGTTCCATAGAGGATACACAGGTCAACTGATGGATCGGGCTGCAACATTTCCAGTTTCTGCAGATCAAAAAAATCAGACAGACTGCCCTGATATTTATTCCCAAAAACCGGATCAGTTCCATTTAAATTGGCGCTTACCATCGCATCGATCTCCGCAGTAGGTTTGAGACAAGAATTGATATCGTACCAAAATACTTTTCTGTTTTTCGAAAGCAAATATGCATGTAACTGTGTCCTGAACTCCTCCCATAAAACACCTTCAAACCCGTCGATGATGATGGTTTTTTCCTGATCTATTTTATCAGCAAGGGTATCAAAACCTGCGTAAACCCCGGCATCGGAATGAAATGACGGAAAAACTTCGTAGCCCGAATGATTGGTTACAACTGCTTTTAGTGGTAAAACGGGTTGAGTTGTTTTTCTTTTTAATTTCTGATCAGTATCCATGTAAATATTTGTTTTTTTGCCTGCAATAACAGCTGCTCCGGTTAAAATACATTCCTCGGTATCATTGCAGAAAGTAATTTTTATTGCTTTATTCAGGTGCTTTAAGCCTTCTTTTAGTGGTGTAAGAAATAGTGAACTGGCTTTTGCAATATTGCCGCCGATAACCAATTCATCACATTCGAAGTGCGCTAACCAGCTATGTAAAAAAGCGCTTAAATTGGTGCCGAACTGCTCGAAAATAGAAAGTGAAAGTTCACTGTTCATGAAGGCAATATCTTTAACGGATGTTGCTTCTCTACCACTTAATGTTTTGTATTCATTCAGGAACCAGCGCACAGAAAAATAATCATCAGCTTTGGCATCTAAAAAATTCTGATCGTAAAAAGCGCCCGAAGCAGGCAATGCCGGATGTTGGGTAAGCAGTGTTCCGTTCTCCATAAATGCAGAGCCAAAACCCGTCCCCAATGTTAAAAACACCGTTTTTTTACTATTCAGTTGATGGCGGTTATAAGTTCCTTCAGCAAAACAATGTGCATCATTTGAAAAAACAAATGCTGTATGGGTTAAACCTGTATAATCTGCTAATGCCTGTTGCAGATGAATTCCGAATGTATGTTCAAATTTCCCGCCTACGCCGGCTATGGTGCTCACCCCTTTCTCATAATTAAAAGGCCCCGGAAAAGCAATTCCAACCGCATCAGGCACAATCCCCGCTTTCGTCATCACTTCCCTGATCCCCTTACCAATCGTGGCTACAATGTTAAATCCTGTATCGAATGCGTCAAGATCTTTTCGTACCAGAGCCGAGGATGTTTGCAATGGGTTATTTACATCAATGACACTTATTGTGACATGACTTCCGCCTACATCGATCCCAAATTTTTGATGGTTTGCCATTTTTACACCGAACGCTTAATTTCAATACTATAGGTAAACCAATCGTTACGGTAGTAGCAGATATTGTACTCTATGGGCTTTCTGCCTGCATCGAGCACCAATCTTTTCCTTTCCAGCACAGGTAAACCCTTTTTTATGCCCAGCAGATCGGCTATTTCCGCTGTAGCAGCGATCGCCTTTATTTCTTCCTGAGAATACATGGGAACAATATTGTGGTCCATATCCAGTAGGTCGTATAAAGGCTTTTTAAAATCTTCATCTTCAGAGAGCCCGATACGGGGATGAAAGTAAGATTCGAAACACACCATCGGACTTTCATCAATACTGCGGATACGTTTAAGACAGATTACATCGGTATCGGCTTCGATCTGCAAATATTTTGATACTTCTTCACTGGCCTTTTTTTTCTGCACATCGAGTACGAGATTTTTAAAAATCAATCCCATATCTTCCATTTCATGTGTGAAACTCATCCAGTTCGTTAGGTTAGTCGTTATTTTTCGTTGTGTAACCCTTGTTCCCACTCGCTTTTTCCGTTCCAGTAATCCCTCGTTTACCAGGTTGTTGATGGCCTGTCGGAGTGTATTTCTGGAGATTCCCCATCGCATGGCCAAATCCGTTTCTTTTGGAAATAACTCTCCATTACTAAACTCAGGAAGCTGAATTAATTTTCTCAATTGCTCTTCTGCCTGATAATGCAGTGGTACTTTACTATCATGATCCAACTGAGATATTTTGTTCATATGTTCATACATATTACAAATTTATAACATTTTACCACATTTCAATAAAAAAATTAAAGCCTGTAAAATGGTCTTTTTATTGGCCTTAAGCGTGTTAATAAAATAGAAAAGCGCTCCAGCGGAAAATCTAAGCGGAGCTTCCAGGCTCAATACTTACAACAATCGTTAAATGGTTATTTGATAATGAGAATCGTTTTCGGACAAGAGGAAAGTTTGAGGTATACATGTTTTTCGGTTAGGTGGCTTTTAATCTCCACATTCAATAAAATGGCAGACATCCCCTTTTCGTCGGTGACTAACTGCCCTTCTCTTAAAGCTTCCAGCTGGTCAATAGATAAATTTCTACTGATACTTATTCCTGCAGGCATAGCACTTTCTATGATGTTCTCATCGGTAGTGTAGGTATTTTTTGCTCTTTTCATCATGTGTTTGGTTAAGTTAGAAAGAAGTAGATGAATCCTGAAGTTCAGCAATATGATCTTATCGGCTAAATTAAAAATGCAGGCAGGCAGTATTTCATCCCGCTGCATTGACATAAACGGTCGCCGGGATTAATTTTTTTGTAAAATTGCTAGCAGGATTCCGCCAGTTTCACCATAATTATGCTTTTGAATATTAGTTTCAACGATTTTCCCTCTTGCGGCTAAACTCAGGAGAATAACCTGACGCAACTACCATTAATTTGATTATTTCTGATGTTTTTTTTGCATTTGCTTATTTTCGCGAAAATATTAGGGTATATTTAATACACCAAACGCTCTCGGTTGACCAAAAAAAACTAACCAGCATGCAGTATATTTATGAGAACTTCACTTTTCCGCCCGATCAGTCCTTTACGGTACGTTCGGAAATACTGGAAATAAAAAAATACGCCTCATTAAAATCACATGTTAATTTTGAAATCGCCCTGATCGAAAATTGCTGTGGAAAACGTTTTGTAGGCGATCATATTGAAGACTTCAGCGGAACAGAGCTCGTTCTTTTGGGAAGTTATTTGCCACATTGCTGGCAATATTACAGCACTGTAGACCCTGGTTTGCAGCCTAAGGTAATTGTGTTACATTTTTTCCCTGATTTCCTGGGGAAGGAACTCTTAACCAAACCTGAGGCAGCTGGTTTGAACGAACTTTTTAAAAATGCGGCAAAAGGTATTTTATTTACAGACACAACCATTGCAAGAGTTAAAACCATCATGAACGAGATGTTGTTTGAAACAGGCCTTTACCGGGCGGGTTTAATGCTGCAGCTTTTAGATGTGCTTGCCGGATCTGATTCTTATAAAACACTCTCCTCGCCATCATTCAGTATTGTTGAAACCTCTAACGAGGCAAACAAGATTAACCGCGTTTTCGATTATATATTTAAAAACTTTAAGAAAGATATTTCATTAAACGATGTGGCCGATATTGTACCCATGTCTACAGGTGCCTTCTGCAGGTTCTTTAAACAAAAAACCAACCGCACTTTAGTAGAGTTTATTAAAGAAATAAGGGTTGGGCACGCCGCCAAATTGTTAATGGAAGGCAATTATAATGTAACCGAAACCTGTTACCAGAGTGGTTATAATAACATTTCCAATTTCAACAAACACTTTAAAGATGTAAAAGGCTTATCGCCAAGAGAATTTGTTAAACAATATAAAATCAGCGCTTAATTAGTTACTGAACTTATAAAAAGGAATAACCTCCACCCATTTCTGCCCTGGCAAAGTACCGTTAACGCCCTTCTGATAATTATTCATTAATTTATTCCATTCGGCGCAGCGGGGACTAAAAGATTCTGACAACTGGCTCATTTTATTCAGATCAGCACCTTTCGGAAAGGTAACCCGCATCACAATAAGGTCGTTAAAACGGTAGAGACTGATACTTTTAAATCCAGCTTTTTTAAATCCCCCCTCTACCTCTGGCCATATATTCTTGTGGTACTGTAAGTATTCCTTCAGTTTTTTTTGATTATCAACGGTATTCACAACAAATACTTTTTCGGCATATTCATCCGCTTTACCTTCATTGCCTGCCAAACCGCAGCCCAGCAAGGTACATCCAAAAATTATGCATACAAACAGAAGAACGCTATTTTTCATGTTGATTTAGTTGAAAAGTAAATAAATTAAAACTATGATCACCGCCAGGCCGAGCCACATTAACCATATTGGTTTCGTGCTATCGGCCACCTGATGTTTCGTTTCAAGAAGTGATGGCTGTACCTGTACCACTGGTGGCTTTGTAATTAAGGTTAACACCACAATGGCAACACTTAGCGCTATAAATATATAAAATGATAATAGCAAAAAATGGGGCCAGTATCCTTTGTACGGATAATTTAATACGTGGCAGGTACCCAAAAGTAAACAGAGCAGGCCTCCACCGTAAAGCACAGTTTCTACAGAGATGCTGTTCACCCGTTTCCAGATGATTCCGGCCAGAAAAACCACAGCCAATGGGGGCGAAAGTATAGAAACCAGGCCCTGGCTTAATTCAAAAAAGTTTTTTCCCGAATAAGAGAAAAGCATGGCAATCCCCACCCCGGCAATAGCGGCCACAATGGTAATCCATTTGCCCATTTTTATCTGCTGTTTCTGATTAAGCGGTGTAAACTGCGGAACAACATCTAAAGTAAAAACGGTACAGAAGGCGTTTAAACTCGACGATACCGTATCAATTAATGCAGCAATCAATGCGGCAATACTCAGGCCGAGCAGGCCATGCGGCATCAGCCTTTTGATCATGGTGATATAAGCCGTATCCGGTTGTGCCGAATCTTTAAATAATACATAACACATCACCCCTGGAAGAATAAATATGATGGGCATTATAATTTTAAGTGTACCGATAAATAAAGCCCCATATTGTCCTTCTTTTAGGTTTTTAGCGGCTAACATCTTTTGCACAATGGTCTGATCTGCACACCAGTAATAAATAGCAACAACCGGGTAGCCCAAAACAATAGAAACCCATGAATATTCGGGATGTGATGCCGGCAGAAAAAGTTTCCAATAGGATTCTGGTGTTTGGCCAACCAATGCGTCTATACTTCCAATTTTCTGAAAACCCAAAAAGGTAAGTACTATAGAAGATATGATAATAATGATAGATTGAAAAATACCGGTACGCACCACAGCCTTTAGGCCACCAATGGCGGTAAAACTTGTGGCTACAAATGCGATGATGATAATTGCCGTAAATAACGAACAATCAAATACTCCAGAAATGAGCAGGCCTCCGGCATAAAGGGCACTGCCAAGCCACACCACCAGTATCGAAATCAGGCTGTAGATCACCAGGAAGTTATAAGACCGGTTACCAAAACGGATTTTTAAAAACTGTGGAATAGTTGATATTTTGGCTTTAAGGTAATAAGGCAGAAAGACCATGGATAATAACATTAAAAATATCCAGGCTAATAATTCGAAATTACTGCCCACAATGCCATGTGAAAAACCAACGCCGGCAAAACCAATTAACATCATTGGGCCTGCATTTGCACTAAACATAGAAAAGCCGATCTGCCACCATTTCAGGCTTCGCCCCCCTAAGAAAATATCTTCATCATTTTTTCCCTTTTTACTAAAGCGAAAGCCAACAAAAAATAAGACAAGGGCGTAAAGGCCTAAAATTAAATAATCTATATAGTTGAATGATAAACTCACAGTCGGGTTCTTTTTTTACATGGATACCACAGGCGCATATTTCGGAACATCTTGTTGTTCCCATAACTGCTCCCTAATGATCTTATTTTCTTTTTTACAATATTCCCAGTCAATTCTTACCGGCAGTCCTTCTATTTCAGGGAGGAAAAATCTGCCGTTCTTCCATTCTGGTTTAAGCAGAAAATATTTTTCCAGTCCATACATAATGGAATACAAATATTCGATCATTGCATTATTATTGGCGGTGGTCATTAAGAAAGTTGAATACAAAGAATACCCTCCTGAAGAAAACTGTAGTTTTTCTGCTTCGCAAAGATCCCTTATTTCTAACCACTCTTTAATGCCCCCCAATTGCGTGGGAACAGGCTGCAAATGTTTCACTCCGCTATTCACCAGTGTCCTGAAAATTTTTGAGGTTCTCTCCGACTCGCCATAAGCTATGGTAAGGGAGGTTTTTCCACAAAGCATCTCGATCTGATCGTAAGCGGCCGAATGAATCGGTTCTTCCAGCCAATGGATATTTTCTTCTCCTACGGCATCGATAAACTTAAACACCTGGGCACACGACCAGATTTGATTGGCATCTACCGCCAGCTTAACTTTATCACCTAGGAGGCTTTTTACAAATTTTACCCTTTCAATATCTTCTTTCAATTTCTTACCGAAATCCTTTCCAACCTTCATTTTGTAACAGTCAACTCCGGCATCTATAAATAAGCCAGCTTCTGTTTCTAATTGTTTTAGGCTATAATTGGTTCCGCCACCGCTTCCATACATTTTCACATCGCCCCGAAGGCCCCCGATGTATTGGTGCAAAGGAACTTTTTTTCGCCTGGCGGCCAAATCGTACAGCGCCATATCAATCTGTCCCAGCAAAGCCGAAGCCGCGCCTTTAAACCCTTCATTCCGGATAGACCAGTATAATTTTGGATAAAATTCCTGATAAGGCATGCCCTGACTGTGGAATAATATAGGAAACAGGCAGGTTTCTAATATATTGGTATAGCTGTTATATATGGGCGCCTCTCCAATATTTCCGTCCACATCCTCAATGGTAATAATGGATATCGAATAATGCGGGAAGGGGCCCATAGTTGCATCCTGAAATGGGGTTATGGCTTTAACCTTTTCTAAAACTCTTATCCGAATCTTTTTTATATCAAAAATCTCGTTATCTATATTATACATCTATCGTTGATTTAGCGTTTTAAATACCTCGGTATATACTTCCGGCGACAACCGGCCTTGTTCTATTGCCCTCAATGTGTCTGTTAACTGTTCTTTATCTGTTGCCCCCATTACCACTTTAAATTTTCCTTCGATTGTAAAAAGAAAGCGATGGGCAAGTTCATGAAGGGGCATATGGTACTTTTTGGCGATCTCATTTATCTTTTTAGCCTGTGTTACACTTTCCAAACCGAGCCAATACGGTGGAGAGGCCGTAAATTCAGGAAACTTAGCCCCCAGCAGCCCCATATTTAGGGGGCTGGCTGCGTAATAGGCCTTATTATTTTGTGCACAAAAGGGAATGATGGTATCCAAAGCCTCAATATTGCAGGCATTAAGCCGGTTAAAGCCCATAATAACTTCGAACAGATCAGATTGAAGATAGGGTTCAAGCGCCGCGGGTGGATTTCCGCCTAAACCAATCTTTTTGGCATAACCAGCATGCTTAAAGTATTCGAGTTGTTTTAAAACGGCATCAATATCCGCTTGAACAATGGCATCCGGATCGTGAAGAAAAAGGATGTCTATTTCAGGGATCCCGAGCGTTTCTAAGCTATCTTCTACACTTCTTAACATGCCATCAGGGGTAAAATCATAGTGACCATCGTCAACTGCATAACATTTCTTACGCCCAACTTTTGTGCTGATTTGCGGGCGTTTACCTTCCCACTGGCGGAGCACTTTCCCTAATATATCTTCTGCATCGCCGTAGGCCGGCGCGGTATCTATTGCCTGAATCCCATGTTCAAGGGCTGTAAAAATGGTAATAGCCGATTCCTCAGGTCGAATCTTTCCCCAGATCCCACCCAGGGCAGCAGTCCCTAAAATTACATTGTCTATTACTGAGCCTGTCATGATTTAATTATCGACGATTTTTTTACCTATAAAACTGTAATGCCTTTTGAAGGGCTAATCTTAATCCGAATGGTTTCGCCCGCTTTAACCTTAACTTTAGGCCAGTCTAAAAATGCGGTATAAGCCATCGGCTTTAGTTTCTCCTTTTCTGTTTCTGCCATCACCGATACATCAGCATCATATTTTGTAGAATTTTGGAGCTGTAAAATCATCCCAGACCCATCGCCAGAAAGGAGTTCGGCATTAACATGATCAAAAACGTATAAATTCTTTGTATCTACATTCAGGTAAATTCCCGGAATTTCGAGGGCCATCAGCATACCGTTGGTTTCGGTCCAGGAATTACGTGTTTGTATAAAGTTACCAATACTTCCCTTTCCTTCGGCATCACTCAATTGAATCCTTTCCATAGAAGAGCCAATAAGATAATTGGTTGTGATGTGCCCGGGCATATTTATTGCCTCGGCATGGGCATGCTGAATATCCCTGATCAAGTCGGCATACAACATATTTCCGGTTGCCCTAAATAACTTGAAGATATAATCGCCTGATGCCGTACATATACCCGGTGCAGCATGTTTATTCTGGATACTGGCCCAAATGGCTCCGGCCATATTACTTGTTAAACCGCCAATCGCACTGTTTGGTGGAAAAACCGGATCGTAAGAAAATACCCACGATGCACCTAAAGCCGCCTGAACCTCAGCCCTATCTAACCACTCCTTTTGTCCGGTATAATAATACAAGGCCATTAATGATTCCAGAAATCCAAAGGCAGATTCAGAATCTGCATCCTGCGATATATCGCCACAATGCCCACCGGTTAAACCCTGCTTTTCTACATCTCTTTTATAGTAAAATTTTGCAGCATTAGCCGCTACCTTCATCCATTCTTTCTCCCTGAAGTAATCGGAGGCCATCGCTAAACCTGCAGGCACAATTGCTCCACCAGTTGAATTGTATACCGCAATTTCTCCGGTTTCGGGAACAATGTACTGCCCAAATTGACCGTCCTTTTTCCAGGTACGAACGAAAGCTGTAGCCAGCTTTCTTGCAGCATTTTCCCATTCCGGCTTAATACTGGCTCCATAACCTTGTGCCTTTAACAACAACAAGTGTTTGGTTAACCAAAGCAGCACATCTGCATTCTTTCGCACCAGGGTTTGCATGGGCTTAAAATACGGCGACATCTTTTCGGGGATAAGCTCGCCTGTGGCCTTAATGCCTCCAAAGAAATATCCGCTTTTCCCCTGAAGTTTATTTACGACAAAATCCAATTCGGCCATCACCCTCTCCCGTTCTTTTTTATCATTCAAAGCCAGCATGGGATAGGTATTCATCATCCCGCTTACCCAGCCGAGCTGAAAATCCTTATTATTTTCTGGCAGATAATAGGAGCCGGCCTCTACCTGCACAAAATTGCCCTTACATATATTTGTAGCCACTTCGAAAGTTTTGCTCATGGGCAATAAATTGCGTGGATGATTTAAACCTGACAGGCTTTTGCGCACTTCCATAAATTTCTTTAAAAGTGCAGGGATATTCTCCGCATTAAACACAAATACCTTAAACTTCAGCTCCACTTCATCGCCCTGTTTCCAGTCTGGGGCAAGGTCCCTGCTCAAATGAAAATCGCCGAATCCGGCAGCCATTTTACGTACTGCAGGCACTGAAATATCAAACGAAGCACTATCTTTCTTTGCAGTTTCGCTGATGGTTAAGCCATTAGCCCCTAATTTTGTCAATTGCCCGGTAAGCACAATAAAACCCTTTTTCTCGGTTTCCGAAAAAAAGCACATGGCTGGTGTGGCTACATTGCCGGTCTGTAACTCAATTAGTGATGCTTTTCCATCTTCATTGGAAAGCCTGGGATTATTGGAAATGGTAAGGGGTACCAGGGGATTATAATACATATCCTTTGGATAATCTGGATTATAACCATTACCAATTGATCTGTATCGGTTGCCATTGTATACCGCAGCAGGAACAAGTACGTAGTTTTTCGGATTCCACTTGCTAAAATCAAATGACACCGAAACTGCAGTAGATTTTGCTACGCCGCTATTCAGGCGAAAGCTGGCAACTGCTTCTATAACATCTCCCTGCCCGGGGGGGCTTGTTGTTTTTAACTGTAAAGCCCAGCTGCCTGTTTTAGTTTGAAGGAAATTTTTATGAAAAATATGTTCGGTTAATAAATCAGTGCCATTGAATTCTTTAACGGATACTTTTAAAGAACCATTCAAATTCTTCAATAATTTATTAAGCGGTTGTTGCGCAACAGCAACAATACCAGTGCCTGGCACTAACAAACAGATTAAAGCTATTTTTAAGTTCTTTATGCTCATCATTAATTTCATCCCTGTAAAGGTTCAATTTTGGTCAAATCTAAACTACCCTTAACTTAACTAATACCTATGTTTTTTTCGCAGCAGGTTATTAAATTAAACCACTCCGAATGTACCATCAAGAATATCATCAATTCAATAATTGAATGATTGCCACAGGATTTATCGGCTCTAACTGAAATTAATCTCCTTTTTGCATTGTCTTTAGCAACAATTTTTAAAGGCATTGTAACAGGGTTCAAAAAAATAACTACAAATTCTATAGTTTTTATAGTCTTTTAATAAAAATTTTTATATTTGTCAAAACACGTTGAATATTAACGCTTAATAAAAATATATGTCACACTTACTTATTTTTTCTATGCGCATGTACCCTCCCTGTTGTTGCTAATTCAGTAGCATCGAACTCACCCTTATTAAAATGAAGTGCGGTTTAATGTCAAATTAAAAACATCCATCCTGTTTTTACAGCAAGGCATTACCCAAACTTTAATCATCTCTATAAAACCTAAAAAAATGACATTATCAGATTTTACCATTTTGGGAAAAAAAATATTGGTTGGCATTGTTGTAACCTTAGTTCCTTTCATTATCATTTTTGGTGGGTTATACCTCACCAGGCATTTACTAAGCGATAAAAAATCAACCAACATCATTAATACAAAATAAGAACTCATCTATGAAAATTGAGGAAACTACCCGAAAGCGGATTATAAAAAACGCATTTTTAAGCCTTTTTATCTACGCGCTACCCATCGCCCTTATGTTTGCCACTTTTACCATAACCGGTGAAAGACCCTGGCTAAAACAAAAGCATAAAACCGAAAAAAATAAATCTGTAACCCCTAAAAATGCGACAAACAATGGAACAAGTGATTAATTTTATCAAAAACATTATTGAAAACCTGAATGGTTTCGGTTTTCCTTTTTTAGTATTCTTTATTGGCGTATTGGAGTTTTCATTTGGTTTATACAAGGGCAAATGGCCAAAAAATGAACGTTTTGTAGATATAGCCTGCTTTACCTTACCAAGACTGGTTATCAGACCAGTTGTTGCCTATTATGGATTAAAGTTCTTGCCTGCTGTATTGCCGGATCTTAAAAATGCATTTGAATGGGTCCCTTTCTTCTGGGGCTGTTTCATTATTGCCGTAGCAGATGATCTAACCCAATACTGGTACCATAGGTTACATCACGAAATTCCCTGGTTATGGCGCTTTCACCGTACACATCATTCTGCATCTTACATGGGCATGGCCATGGCGAGCCGGCAAAATGCCATTTATACCTTGTTTTTCTCACAGACTTATTTAACCACAGCTTTGGTTTATTTAGGACTGGGCATTCCAGCCATTGTGGTAAAAGGCATAAAAAGTACAATTACTACACTGGCACACTCAAGTATACCATGGGATAAACCCTTTTATAAATACAAAATTTTGCACCCGTTGGCCTGGGTTTTAGAAAGAACAATTTCTACACCTGCAACCCATCATGCACATCATGCTGCTACTACCGATGACGGCATTGGCTATTACAAAGGAAATTTTGGCAACATGTTTTTCTTGTGGGATATCATTTTCGGTACAGCTTTAATTACCAGGAAATACCCTAAGGCTTATGGCATTTCGCACTATGAAGGCGACCAATGGTATGCACAATTGTTATGGCCTATCTTTAAATCGAAAGTGCCTGGTAGCGAACTGGCAAAAAACGGGCCGATGGTGAGGTTAGACGAACCAACGCCTGTAATCCATATTCAGCATAAAACTGATGATGTTTTTGAGGAAGAGGAATATTATTACCGACCGGGTGCAACACTCGCTAAAAATTAAGATCAAAAGGCCGGGCATAAAAGCCTGGCCTTTTGATTTACTGGCTGGCTAAACAAGGGCTGTTAGGTTAAGCGTCCGGACTCACTTGACAAAATCCAACACCTCTAATCATTCCCCCTACGTCCCCTGTGGCTTAGCCACCTGCTGCAAAAACAAATTCAGATCCTCGTCTTTGCCTAAATCCAGTTTCTGTTTTAAGCGATAACGACTCATGCGCACACTTTTAGGTTCGATACCTAAACGGATAGAAACCTCCTTATTGGATAAACCCATAAGCATGTACGAACAATATTTTAAATCGAGTCGTGTAAGCGTATGATTAGCCTTTTGTTGCAAACGTTCGAAGAAAACAGGGTTGGTATCAAAAAAATCAGTTTTATGCTCTTCAAAGTCTTTATCCATTTTTTTCTGTTGATTCACAATTCTTTTAATCTGTTCATCAAGCGAAAGATGGCTTTCGTGATTTACCTTACCCGACAATAATTCCAACAGCTCATTTTTTTCCTCTATCTGTAAGTTACCCGCCAGCACCTCTTTCTCCAAACGTTCCTGCCGTTCTTTAAGCAGGGCCTGTTCTGTTTGAAGTTGAATAGCCTCTGCTTCTTTTAACTGTGCCCTCAGCTCAGCAGCATCTTTTTCCTGATCAATCAGTTCCTGCTTCCTCACCGATGCTTTAAGTTTATAATTATACGATATAAGCAGAAAAAGTAATGCGGCTATTCCACTTAGACCAGAAATAATGTAAAAAATATTCAGTTTTTTGGTAAATGCGGTTTGTTGATGGAGATAAGCAATCTCCTGTTCCTTTTTTTCTGACTGATATTGTGCTTCTACCCTTATTATACTGTTTACTTTCTCTTCATCGAAAGCTTTTTTATAATAAGTTAAATATTGCTTTAAATAGTTTAGTGCTGCTGCTTTATCTCCTTTTTTCTCGGCTATATTGGCAAGTCCCTGGAAAATCCTGGCCTGGGTAAGTGGCATTTTTACTACGCCATCGGCAATTTTGTTCAGTCCGGTTAACAATGTCTTTTCTGCCTCATCATAATTTCCATCACGCAGCGCATATTCGCTCTTTAGACCATAACAGTTTAACAACACCTCTTGTAAATTGGTTTTTGTTGCAATTTCTATCGCGATATCTACATATTTTTCGGCACTATCACGGTAGGTGTTTGGAAAATATTGAAAATAAGTATTAGCCGTGTTTAAGGCAATTGCTGCTGTATTGCTGTGGATCAGCAGACGTCCTTCCTGTTTTTTAGACAGCAATAGTGCCTTTTTGTAAATCAATAAAGCCGAATCGAGCAGGTTACGCTTAATGGTATCCAGCTTAAATCGGTCGAAATAGGTCTGTCCAATAGTAAAATAGGCATTATTTAACAAATCAACCTGTTGGCTTTTTACAGCAGTGGAGTAGCATAAATCGGCGTATTTTTTTTGTTTTGCAGGATTATTACCATATCCATAAAAGCTGGCTAAATAGTGATAGATGGTGCTTTCGTATTCATATGCCTGTTGTCCCTTAAAAAAATCAAGGGCTTTAAGCAGTTTTGCTATAGATTTATCGCTTTCATCATTGATTAGGTCTAACCAACCGCTCCTGAACCATACAAAGCCCAAAGCAACCGGGTCTTTTGTTCTTTTTGCATAATACATAGCACTATCCAGGCTTTCGTAAGCATGCTTTAAGTCTTTTTTCCAAACATACAGGTGAACTAAGGTTGCATAGGCTATGGCTTTACTCTTTCCATCCTTTAGCCCTTCGCTGGTTTGGAGCGCCTGATTGGCCTGCTGGAAAGAAAGTGGCAGGTTCTTTTCAAAATTCGCTTTAGCCAGTTTACACAATAGTTGTACACGTACTTCTTTTGAAACACCATCCTTCGAAAGCAGGCCGCGTAACGAATCGAGGTATATCTGCTGAGCATCCGCACTTTTAAAAAAAATAAGGACAAATGATACGGTAATTAATAATGTTTTCAGTGGTAGCTGCATAATCAAAAATAGAAAAAAGAAACACTTTTGAGGAAGCAGAATTACAACAAATAACTGGAATATAACAGTTTAAACGCTTTCTGTAGACTCCTTGTAGTCGCTCTGATGAAAACAGGTAGTCGCAGAGTAGTCTCACTTTTCTTGGCTGCCCGTCCATACCCTGGTAATTTTGGATTATTCAATTCAACAAAAAAATTAATCCTATGAAACAGAAAACAATGGCTATCCTGGCCTACATTACATTGATCGGTTGGATCATTTCTTACCTCGAGTTTAAAAAATCAACAGAAAAAAGCACGCTGGTTAATTATCACCTGGGCCAATCGCTCGGGCTTATCATCACTTCTATCCTTTTAAGTATTGTAAGTGGCGTTGTGCTGGCCATCATCCCATCTTTGGGAAGTGTTTTTTATCTCATTTTATTAATTCCATTTGTATTACTCTTGCTCGGCATTATAGCGGCCAATAATGAGGTAGAAAAACCTTTACCGCTTATCGGGAAAGTATTTGAGGGAAAATTCAATTTCGCTTCATAAACAACACTAAAACCAGAAATTATGAAAACCAAATGGTATCGCGCTGCGCTAATGCTATTGTTGCTGTTATCTGGGTTCGGCGTATTTGCCCAGGTAGAAGAGCGCGGAGGAGAAGATTCAACGATTAAAATTGAATTTAGACTGACGGATCACGCAAGCAATAAAAGCCAGACTTATAAACTTTATGGCATCAATTATTCAGTAAATAACCCTTATTACATGCAAGATGAAAGTAAGCTGATAAATAATGGGAGCTGTGGAATTAGTATTGATATGGCGCAGGAAGCAGATGAATTTCTATTGAAATGGGTTGCAGGAGCCATCAAAAATGCCTCTGGAGAAATTACGATTGTACATATAGGCAGCGTAAAAAAACCACGAAAAATTGTCTTTACCGATGGAAAGACTGGCAGCTCATCTGAAAGCTTTTACACCGCCACGACAACCAATAGTTTTCCGCAAATCAGCATTTATGTAAAATCACTGACGGTAGACGGCATCACTATTTTTACCATGGCAAAACCAGCAGATAAAAGTGAATAGGTAGACAATTTGTAAACCCTTTACATCAAAACCAATGAAAAAATTAATATTACTCCTGCTTATTGCCGCATCAGCACTCACCATAAGCAGTTGCAAAAAAGATAAAGCGCCAACTGAAAACCCAGCAGAAGCAGTTAAAGCCAAGGTATTAGGCAAATGGAATTTTGAATCAGGCACTATCATTACCACAAACCCGCCCAATCCAGAAAAAACAGAAAACCTTACCGGCAGGCCGGGTATGTATTTTGAATTCCGCACAAATGGGATTTCTTTCAATAATCTGGAGGGCGATGCAGAAGAACCGTATACCGTTACCAGCAATACTTCTATGCGCATAGGAGATTATACTTATAACATTAAAGAACTGACCGCCAACAGGTTCGTAATAGAATCAGTACAAAGCAACAATACGACAACCTCAAGATTTACCATGATTTTGAACAGGTAACAATTAAATTAGATAAAAATGAAAAAACACCTAATGATCATGCTGATTATGGCATTTGCAGTTTTCATAACCAGTTGCAAAAAAGATAAAGAAACCGATAGCAGCCAGGCCACTATAGCCAAATTACAGGGCAGATGGATGGCTACCTCACAGGTAGAAAAGGTTTACGAGAAGGCTGGCAACAAGCTGGTCTCCGAAAAAACAACCCCTTATATAGCCAACCAAAGGGAAATTGAATACAAGGGAAATGAAATAACTTATTACTTTAACGGAACCCCTGAAGATACTTACAGCTATGCCATTATTGGTACCGAAATAAGGTTAAGAGAAGATAACAGTGGCGTTTATTATCAATTGAAATTTTATTCTGATACGCAGCACTCCCATACTGAAGAATATGATTATAAAAACAACGCTATTGAAATGAAAGAAGTGACAGAAACCATTTATAGCAGAAAATAACGAACAGCACCAAAACTTAAAATTATGAAACTTTATATATTGGTTTTATTAGTGACCGTAACTGCACTTACCGGATGTAAAAAAGATAAAGTGAGCGACAACGACATCAATAATCAAAAAATACAAGGCAAATGGGATCTGGTACTCACCCGGTCCGTTACTTTTAATAATGGCAAAAAGGTTGAAGATGAGGAAAAGATTGCAAGTGGCACGACTATTTTTGAATTTGCGGGCAACACACTAAATTATATCGAAAAAAGTAGTTCTAAACAGCGTTATTCGTTTACTATAGAGGGCGATGAAATGATCATGCGAGGAGATAGAAATGGTGCTGTTTTCTTTAAATTCAAATTTAATTCTGATACGCAATTGGAATTATCGCAGCGTGAAACAGAAACCATCAACAATGTGACTTATGAAGAATCATTTACCTATGTAATGAACAAGCTGTAATAATTACGTAGATAGTGATTAATTGCCCTAACAGCAGAAATGGCAAAATCTTTGAACTGGCTTAATAAAAAAACATGATGAACCCAGAACTCTAAACAACAATTTACCTCTGAAGATACACCAGGATGGCAGGCGATAGATGATCAATTGGAGAAGATATACGGTGATTTAGAGGCACGCCATTACCCGCCATTGTGCGGAATCCATTACATGGCTGGTGGAACAGACCCGATAGATGGCGCCAGTATTTATGATTGCAGCCACCAAACCTTTCATCGGCACATCATCAGTTATGGTATGAGCGAACTGTATTATAGTGAAGATAAAGCCGGCGGAGAATTTAGCAAATGGGGTTTTGAATTTACGTTCAGGCTGGTCCCATTCAAAGATGATGAGCATGATCCCATCTGGGCCATAAACGTGATGAATAACCTGGCCAGGTATGTATTCTCGAGCGGGAAATGGTTTGAAGAGAACCACTTTATCCCAGCTAACGGCCCTATTAAACTAAATGCCGACACTGAAATAACAGGATTTGTTTTTGCATTAGATCCAGAACTGGGGAAAATAGATACTCCACACGGCGAGGTAAGTTTTTTACAGTTGGTGGACATTACCAATGCAGAAGTAGAACAACTTAAGCAAAATCCTTCAATGGCAGCTGTGAAAGAATTAATCGATCGTTTACAACAAGACAATCCATTATTAATAACCGATTTGAACAGGAAATAAAACTTAATGGTGAGTTTGCCTGGACGTAATCAGAATAAAATTAATGTCATGCCAACAAACATACCATACGATAATAACTGGGCCCTGTTACCTGGTGTTGGGCTGGGCAAAGTGGCATTTGAGATGACCCGATTACAGGTAAACGCATTTAAAAATATTTTAGGCGAGATTACTGCCGAAAGAAATTCTCTGTCACAAAAAGAACAGTTGCTGGACACTTTCCATATGCTTAAGGATTTTTTTACCGAAGAGGATCTAAAAACAGCTATGAAAGCTTTAGAGGAAGCAGGTGCACAACGTGGGGTTATAGAAACGGAGCACAGGGCAACAGGGATAACGCTGGAATACGAAGACGGCAAACTGACTGAATTTTTTGCCGATGACAGGGCCAGGCAACTTCATTTCCAGGGCACTGCTGTTTTCTCCAACCCATTAAGTTTAATCAAAAAAATGGCTTCTGTGCTGCAGGAAAATCCCTTGATTAAAGATGACGAACTGGTGTTTCAAAAACATAATATTTACCTGTTTTCTTTTATCTGCGAGGATTTTACTGAAGGCAGTACAGACAATAGAACGATGATGTGGAGAAAACACCCCAGACCTTTAGGCCTAAGTTTATTAGACTATCAAACCATGCAAATAATATAACAGGAAAATAAAATAATAGCAATAACCAGGATACATAAAATATAATGGAGGAATTTATTCAGAACCATCCCGGCGAAACAGAAGCAAAGCCCAGGTACAATCCGCAGGATGGCAATACCAATAGTGCAGGTTGGGCGTTTTTGGTACTGGCCTGTGTACCCGTAATAATTACTTATGCCGTGCTCTCCAGGCTAAAAGAGATCAATAAAATAGAAACCTGGATGTATTATGTGGGGCTTGCCATTGCATTGGTTCTCGGGGGATTAATAGGTAAAATTTTTATCCAGAAAATAACGCGGAGAAGAATAAACGAGCAGAAGAAATATTACAAATTAACGGGTGCAAACTGGTTGCCTCAACCAAAACGGGAAGCGCTGCAGTTAGATGCTCCTGATGGGTATAAATATGGAGAATGGATTGAAACCCTTGAGTATTGGCCTTGCGAAATAAGGTTGCCTAAAAAAGTGGATTTTAAAACCTTTATCGTTACCACAAAAGAAGAACGGCTGGAAGGCAACGACCAAAGCTGGGGCGTATTGTCAGAAAAATCGTACAATGAAACTATTGACCGCCTTTTTAACGGCATGCACAGCGAACTGTTTGCTACCGAGAAACACCTGATGCCAGCAGAAGAAATCAAAAAAATGATCACCCGCCTGGCCGACCTTACACAACTGCCCGAAAGTTATGTGCAAGCATGCTGGGAAACAAAAGATGATCAACCTCCATTGTTACTTTGGGGTTTCGACCTCCAGCGCATCATAGAACTATCGCGAACTTCTTTTATGGCAGGCTTAATTACGGAAGAAACGGCATGGCAAAATATATTAAAAACTTCAGCATATATCCATGCGCTATTTGATGACATGGATAGCTTTTATAACAATTTTAGGTTAGGTCACGCTTATCTGATTAACGACTTTAAAGTAACAAGCGAAAAGCTGAAAGCCCATAAAGCATATACTGAAAACTGCGACTGGCCGATTAAAGAAATTGCCTGGCGTAAAAATGGTATTGACCTTTTGCCCGATGTCATCCGAAATGGCTGTAAAGCGTTTGTAGATCAGCAAATATTAAAAAGTAAACATCAGGTAATCAAAGGTTTTCAATCAGGCAATACTGATCACACACAAAATTAGCCTACGATGATAAAAGAGAGCAGCTACAGCATATTAGCGCACAGTATTGAATTTGAATGGTATAACCTGTTCTTTAGCACGCTCCACCAAAACCGAATAGTTAACCGGGATAGAATAAACGCTGTCGATCTCAACACCTCACCACATTCGCTGATTATCGATAACAGGGAAATTATTTTCCTAAATCATGGCGA
Source organism: Pedobacter sp. GW460-11-11-14-TSB4 (assembly GCF_059423705.1). Taxonomy (NCBI): domain Bacteria; kingdom Pseudomonadati; phylum Bacteroidota; class Sphingobacteriia; order Sphingobacteriales; family Sphingobacteriaceae; genus Pedobacter; species Pedobacter sp. GW460-11-11-14-TSB4. Next base: position 10,470 of record NZ_JBWKYI010000033.1, on the reverse strand, counting down.
TACGGAATTGCTACCAGCATTTGCAGCGAGAAATAAAATCCCTCAAACTACGCATATCGATACCTGGGCCATACTGACCAGGGATTATCTGGATACTGAACTTAATCCGAAAGTAATGTTGGAACAGAACCAGCAATTAACAGATATTGGAATCGATCAGCATGAATTTAAAAAAATAAGTAAAGCGCTTAAGTCAACTTTATTTGGCACCATGGAATGGACCTATCTCGGATTGTGGGATTTACTGGCAATGAAACAATACAGAAATCCATTTTATCGCTTTTTCGGAAGGAATTTTTATTGGCAGGCAATGGCCATAGCATTAAAAGGAAGTGATTACGAAAAACAGCAACTCAAATAATAAACAGCTGAAAACCATATTTGCCGGTTTATGTAAGAGGATACAATATTATGCCTGGAGTGAATCACCATTTTTTACGAGTCTTAAATAAATTCACGATCGCAAGAACAATTCTAAATAACACAATGCAGATTAGCTTAACATATACTTTAATTTCCGGAAACATGGGCCATGTAATTTTGCCTCAAACGGAAAACAAAACTTATGAACAAAACATTATTAAAGCAAAAGGCTTTAGCCCTTGCTGTAGCTGCATTCGTTACTTCGGCAATTGTGATCAGTGCCTGTAAAAAGAATAATGAGCCAGAAAGCCCTGAAACCACTCCGGTTACGCTTAAAGATTATTCGGTAAACCCTTCATTGGTAAAAGCCATGCCTGGTTTCGAAAGTCTGAATATTACTACTTTAATTAGCTCGGATGATGTACTGGCAGAATCACCAAATTTTATATTTGGCGCACAACCCGATGGAGCTGGAATTATTAAAAATCCAGCTGGCGAAGGTTTTATCATGATTAATAACCATGAAATTCTTCAATCAGTATCGAGGGTATATTTAGATAAAAATTTCAAACCTGTTAAAGGAGAATATATTGTAGATTCTGATGGCGGTATGACCCGTTTATGTTCTGCTACAATGGTAACGCCAGAAGAACATGGCTTTTCTAAACCAGTTTTCTTAACGGCAGGAGAAAGTGGTGCAGAATCAATGATCCACGCGATCGATCCACTTGCCGCTGCAGATAAAAAGAACAAACAAAGAACAGTCAGTGCATTGGGCAGATGGAGTGCTGAAAATGCGGTACCACTACCTAAAGCATCATATTCTGGCAAAACCGTTATCCTGATTGGTGAGGATGAAACAGATGGACAATTGGCCATGTATGTATCTAACACCCAGGGTGATTTAGAAAATGGAAAGTTATATGTGATGAAACGCAGCAATAACGATCCGATAGAAACCAACATGGACAAAGGACAAAGTTATGATGTTGAATTTGTGGAGCTAGACAATGTAAAAAGCAGTACAGGCGCACAATTACAGCAACAAACGATCGATAAAAAAGCTTTAATGCTGGCTCGTGTAGAAGATATCGATTACAGAAAAGGCAGTGCAGCAAACGGACGCGAAGTATATTTTACCGCAACCGGTGTTAGTCAGGGCGATAAACTTACACCCGTAAGTGGAAAAACCATGTGGGGCCGTGTATACAAATTGGTATTGGATGCAAGCAATCCGTTAAAAGGTAAATTAGAAGTTGCGGTTGATGGCAATGACAACCCTGGAAAAAGCATTGTCAATCCCGATAACTTATGTGTAACTGAAAACTATGTGTACATCCAGGAAGATGGGGATTCGTTCTATAAAAACAATGATCATGATGGAACCATCTGGCAATTTTCAATGGCTTCAAAATCGTTAAAACCGATGTTACAAATGAACCACCGCAGAACAGATGCTACTTTTAACGCTAAATATAATCCATCAAACAGTGTACAATTAAGTACATGGGAATATGGGGCGATGTATGATATCTCTGCATTGACAGGCATTCCTGATACATTCATCGTTAATTTACACCCGCACACCTGGACAAGTGATAAATACAAAAATGCGGATGGTGGTACAACAAGATTGGTAAATAATAACGAAGGCGGACAAGTTGTAATTGTTCGCGGCGTTTCTAAATAACTCAAATCACCTCTCTATCCCTTCCGGCAAATGCTGGAAGGGATTTTTCTATTTTATTTCAACTCCTTCCTAAGCATGTTTAGCCTTAAAAAAATTGTTTTTTTCGTTGTATTGATTACCCTTACTAGCCTGTTGTCCATTTTCTGTAAAACGGAAAACAGATCAAACGCAGCACTGATAAAAGCAGATTTTGATCGGCAGCTCACTGAATTTCAAAGCATTATTGACCAAAAATTATCGAATGCAGTTCAAAACAGGGACGAAAAAGCCATAAAACAAACTTTTTTACAGGCCAGAAAAAAATACAAAGAGCTGGAGTATTATATCGAATACTTTTTTCCTTCAACTTCTGCCCTGCTAAACGGAGCGCCCATAGATGAAATTGAACTGGGTGAAAATCTCATTGAAAATCCAACAGGCTTTCAGGTGATGGAAGAAATTATCTATGAAAAACCAACAACAGAAAACCGAAAAGAATTAGGGAACGAGGTAAAAAAAATGCAGCTCAACCTGCAGCGTGTTAGTCGTTTTAATGAACAGTACGAGATTACCGATGCACAATTATTTGATGCCATCCGTTTAGAAATTTTCAGGATTACCAGTTTAGGCATTACAGGTTTTGATACCCCAAACGCTTTACAATCGATACCCGAAACGGCTTCAGCACTACAGGGAATCGCAAACGTATTGGCAAAGTATGAAAATAATGCATCAGCTAAATTGATACCTTCAGCGATAAGCTACCTGGATAAAAACCCCGATTTTAATCATTTCGATCGTTTGACTTTTATTACCGAATATCTTGATCCAATCAGCAAGCACATCAATTTACTTCGTTTAGAAAAAAAAATACCCACTGCTGCCAGCGGGGCTGCGTTACGCGATGATGCAACAAGTATGTTTCAGGTAAATGCCTTTAATGTAAACAAATTTGTAGGCAACAGTACCCTATTTATTAATGATGATAAAATTGCACTTGGGAAAATCTTGTTTAACGACGCTATACTTTCTAATGGAAATAACCGGAGCTGCGCCAGCTGCCATCAGCAATCACTTGCCTTTACCGATGGTTTAACTAAAGCAACAGGAATATCAAATGGTAAATCTTTACTGAGGAATACACCAACCTTAACTTATGCTGGGTTACAGCGTGGATTTTTTTATGATTTAAAGGCCGGAACCTTAGAAGATCAAGCGCTTGATGTGGTCCATCATAAACAGGAAATGAATGGTTCACTAACCCAGGCCGCAACGAGAATTAATTCATCAAAAAACTATCTAACTTTATTTCAAAAAGCCTATCAGGATAAAACTGCAAAAGCCGATCCCTGGAAAATCCAGCATGCACTGGCATCTTATATCCGTTCCTTATCTCCGTTTAACGCCCGGTTTGACCGCTACATGCAGGGCGATAAAAAACAGTTAAATCAGGAAGAAAAAGCGGGTTTTAATCTTTTTATGGGAAAAGCAAAGTGTGGTAGCTGTCATTTTGCACCTTTATTTAATGGCACACAGGCACCACTCTTTATCAAAAGTGAAGCAGAAGTTTTAGGCGTACCCGCCACTACAGACACCTTAAAACCTAAAATAGATGCTGACTTAGGCCGGTATGCCCTTTATGCGTACCCACAATATAAACACGCTTTTAAAACCTCTACTTTAAGAAACATCACCAAAACAGGTCCATATATGCATAACGGTGTTTATAAAACCTTAGAACAGGTGATGGATTTTTATAATCGAGGTGGTGGCGCAGGCATGGGAATCGATGTTCAAAACCAGACTTTATCAGCCGATAAGCTGAACTTAAGCAAACTGGAGATCAAACAGATTATTGCATTTTTAGGCACACTGGAAGATCGTCCATAAATAGAATATGCTCGCGTCATCCTGAGTTTAGCTCAGGATTTTAAAAGATGGAAAATGTAAGATGGATGAGGGAATTAACCTTGAGTCCAATGTTAGCGAGAAATGCATTTGTTATGCACAACAAGTGTTTAGTGGCGATAAAATCGGCTTTCCCCCACCCATATACCCCTGGTGTCATCCTGAGTTTAGCTCAGGATCTTAAAAGAGATGGAAAATGTAAGACGGATGAGGGAATTAACCATAATTAGCGAGACATGCATTTGTAATGCACAACAAGAGTTTAGTGGCGATAAAATCGGCTTTCCCCCACTCATATGCCCCTGGCGTCATCCTGAGTTTAGCTCAGGATCTTAAAAGATGGAAAATGTAAGATGAATGAGGGAATTAACCATAATTAACGAGACATGCATTTGTAATGCACAACAAGTGTTCAGTGACGACAAATTCCCCCTCCCATATACCCTTGGCGTCATCCTGAGTTTAGCTCAGGATCTTAAAAGATGGAAAATGTAAGATGAATGAGGGAATTAACCATAATTAGCGAGACATGCATTTGTAACTCATAATAAAAAGTTGTGTGGCGATAAAATCACCTATCTCATCCATCCTCGTTACAAACGAGGACGATGCATAAACTACAACAAATCCTTCAATACCACCCAAACGTTTTCAGCAAGGATCTTATCGCCCTCGGCGGTGGGGTGTATGCCATCGGCCTGGTTTAATTTCGGAACACCACCTACCTTATCCAATAAAAACGGGATCAGCGCCATTTGATTTTTCTTTGCCAGATCAGGAAACATGTTTTTAAAATCTGCAGCATATTTTGCGCCCATATTTGGGGGAACCTGCATACCGGCCAGCACCATTTTAGCATCCGGGTATTTAGCTTTTACACGGTCAATAATCGCCTGAAGGTTTTTAATCGTTTGCGATACAGGTAAGCCACGTAAACCATCATTGGAGCCAAGTTCGAGCACAAAAATATCTACACGCTGTTTAAGTAACCAATCAATCCGGCCTTTTCCACCAGCAGAAGTTTCTCCGCTTAAACCACCATTAATTACTTTGTAAGGCATTTGTAAAGAATCGATCCGGTTTTGAATTAATGCCGGGTAAGCTTCTGTTGGGTCGAGCCCATAACCTGCTGTTAAACTGGTGCCAAAAAAGAGGATATTCTTCTGTTTAACGGCTGTAACTGCCGTTTTTTGGTCAGCCGAATCTAAAGTTTTATCCGTATCGCGTTTACTTTCACGGTTTCCGCAGCTTAGCAGTACAAGGCTCAAAACAAATAGCCCCATTAATCGTTTTCGTAACATATCTATTTAATCTATATCTAATTATTATTTAAACCATTACCTTAACAGGCAGCGCCCTGTTATGTTTGGCCATCATCTATACGCAAACCTTAAAAATTCAGCTATTGGAAAGCATATTGAACATCCGAAATGTAAGCAAAATTTACCAAAGTGCCGGACGGGAACTCACCGTTTTGGATAACATTAACTTTTCGATCACAGCAGGCTCAACAGTAGCCATAACAGGTCCTTCGGGAAGTGGAAAAACAACCTTGCTCGGCTTATGTGCCGGATTAGACAGGGCCAGCAGCGGAACGGTTGAGCTGAATGGTATAGCCTTAGAGAAACTGAATGAAGATGAAAGGGCAGCGGTTAGAAATCAGTATGTGGGTTTCATTTTTCAGAATTTTCAACTCTTACCCACTTTAACGGCGCTCGAAAATGTAATGGTACCCTTAGAATTAAGGGGTGCAAAAAACATCCGTGCACATGCCTTAGAACTGCTGGATAAAGTTGGCCTGGCCGATCGTTCGCATCACTATCCTGTACAATTATCAGGCGGCGAGCAACAGCGCGTTTCGCTGGCCAGGGCATTTTCCAATCAACCGGCTATTCTCTTTGCAGATGAACCTACCGGAAACCTTGATGCAGAAACCAGCGAAAAGGTAATCAAATTGCTTTTTGATTTAAATAAAGATGCAGGGACCACCTTGATTATCGTAACACACGATCTAGAGTTGGCTGCCAGAACGGCAAGAAGCATTAAAATTAAAGGCGGCGTAATCATTTCAGACGAAAATTCTACTTATGCCTAATAACCTCCCAAAACAATCTATAAAGTTTTCGTGGCTGTTTAAAATGGCCTGGCGCGATAGCAGGAAAAACCGTGCACGTTTATTGCTCTTCATCTCATCCATTGTTTTGGGTATTGCTGCCCTTGTTGCCGTTTATTCCTTTAAAGATAACCTGCAAAAAGATATTGATGCACAGGCAAAAGAGCTTACCGGGGCCGACCTTGTTTTAGATAGCCGCAAAGGGGTAAGCAAAGCCATACAAAAAATGCTCGATACACTTGGTGATGAGCGATCGCAGGAGAAAACCTTTGCTTCGATGATTTATTTTCAGAAAGGTGGAGGCAGCCGTTTGGTACAAATGAAAGCCCTGGAGGGAAACTACCCTTATTACGGTACCATAGAAACCATTCCACTGGCTGCCGCAAAACATTTTCAATCGGGGAGAAATGCATTGGTAGATCAAACCCTCATGATGCAGTTTAATGCAAAAGTGGGCGATTCGGTAAAAATAGGCGATCTCAATTTTAATATCCTGGGTACGTTAACCAAAGCCCCTGGCCAAACCGGTATTGGTGCAAGTATTGCGCCTACCGTTTATATTCCACTACAAACACTCGATAAAACCAATCTGATTAAAACCGGAAGCCGGATCAACAATAAATTTTATTTCCGGTATAATGATCCCTCCAAAATAGATGAATGGGTAAAAAAGCAGGACAGCAAATTAGAGAAAGAAGGTTTTGATGCCGACACCGTTGAATCGCGAAAAGAGCAAACCGGAAGATCTTTTAAAGATGTAAACCGTTTCCTGGCTTTATCTGGTTTTATCGCCTTGCTGCTGGGTTGCGTTGGTGTAGGCAGTGCCATCCATGTGTACATTCAGGAAAAATTAAGCGCGATTGCCACGCTGAGGTGTTTAGGACTAAAATCACGCCATGCCTTTTTAATCTACCTGATCCAGGTTTTTTTCATCGGCTTAATTGCCTCCGTTTTAGGGGCAGCTTTGGGCACAGGCATACAGTTTTTACTTCCCCTGGTGTTAAAAGATTTTCTGCCAATCGAGATCAGCATGCAGGTTTCGTGGCTGGCGGTGGGTCAGGGTGTTTTATTGGGGCTCATCATCTCGGTCCTCTTTGCCCTCCCTTCACTCCTTTCCGTTAGAAGGATTTCACCTTTAAATGCCATCCGGATATCTTTCGAAAAAGCATCCGGAAAAAGAGATCCGCTAACCTGGCTGGTATATCTGCTTATGGCGGTCTTTATTACGGCTTTTACGCATTTGCAGATGAAAACATGGTTCCAAACGCTGGCTTTTACCGCCAGTATTGCCATCGCTTTTGTGCTGTTGATTATACTGTCTAAACTATTGATGTTTCTGGTGAGAAAACTCTTGCCTAATTCATCGCCTTATTTATGGCGACAGGGTTTTGCTAACCTCTACCGGCCCAATAACCAAACCTTGATGCTTACCGTTTCAATAGGTTTATCCACTGCATTTATCTGCACACTGTTTTTTGTTCAGGGGATATTAATGAGTCGTGTTACGCTTTCATCAGGTGCCAACCAGCCCAATATGGTGATGTTCGACATCCAGAATACGCAAAAGGAAGGATTAGACAGTTTAACCAAAGCTTTCAAATTGCCGTTAATGAACCAGGTTCCCGTAATTACGATGCGGATTGAAGAAATTAACGGAAAGAAAGCCAGTGCCGATACCAATAACAGAAGGGCTTATCGCAACGAAATCAGGGCTACTTATCAGGATACTTTAACCGCAGCAGAGAAAATTACATCGGGAAAATGGATCGGAAAAATAAAACCCAATGAAACGGTTTATATTTCTCTGGATCAACGTTATGCCCAGCAAATCCATGTTAAACTGAATGATAAAATCCTTTTCAATGTGCAGGGTATGATGATCCCTACAGTGGTTGGAAGTTTGAGGGAAGTAAACTGGAGCCGGATGCAGACCAATTTCAGGGTTGTTTTTCCTGCTGGGGTATTGGAGGAAGCACCACAGTTTCATGTATTAATGACCAGGGTACCATCGGGCGAAGTTTCAGCTCGTTTTCAGGGTGAAGTCGTGCAAAAATTTCCAAATGTTTCAGTCATTGACTTAGATCTCGTATTAAAACTCTTAGATGAGTTGCTAAGCAAGATTGGTTTTGTGATTCAGTTTATGGCTGGCTTTAGCATGGTTACCGGCTGGATTGTTTTAATATCTTCGGTATTAACCAGTAAAAACCAGCGAATAAAAGAAAGCATTTTATTGCGGACCATGGGTGCGAGCAGAAAACAGATTTTAGCGATAAATGCCATTGAGTATTTCTTTTTAGGGGCTTTTGCAGCCGGGGCAGGATTAATTTTAGCCATCAGCGGAAGCTGGGCATTAGCTAAATTTACTTTCGATGCAAGCTTCGTACCTCCGTTTATACCAACCATATTGTTATTTGGCTCAATAGTGTTGCTGGTGGTAATTACAGGAATATTAAGTACCAGAAGCATCCTGAACCAGCCACCGCTGAAGATTTTAAGGACGGAAAGTTAAGCGAGTCCAGTTGACAGTTTTAAGTGTTCAATTTGCAGTTTGCATATAACTGAAAACTATGAACCGCCAACTGAAAACTGTTTATACAGCTTTTAGCAATTTATAATACATTTACATCATGATTAGATTAAACAACGATACGCCAAGCGACGTTCTTCAGGATGTAAAAATCGGCGATATGGTAACCGATACCTTTAGCAAAACAGGTTTGGTAGAAAATATAGAAATTAGTGATGATGGACTGTACCGGGTTTACGAATTTAATCTGGTAACGGGACGAACCATTACTATTAAAAAGTAAATTACCCTAAGCCCTAACCAAATGTCATTATTTATCCTGCTTTTCGGTATCCTCTTGCTCTTCGTGCTGATCTTAAAAAAGATCAACCCCATGATTGCCCTAATTGCGGTGGCGATTATTACAGGTCTTTTATTAGGCATGCCAGCTACAAAAGTAATGGCTTCTATCAGCAATGGGATTGGCAGCACATTGGGCAGCATGGTTATGGTTTTGGCGCTTGGCGCGATGATGGGCAAACTGATTGAAGACAGCGGATCGGCAAAAAAGATCGTTTTCATTTTGATCGGTGCTTTTGGTAAAAAGAACATTCAATGGGCGGTGCTTCTCACCGGTTTACTAGTCGGAATTCCTTTATTTTACAATGCAGGTTTCGTGGTATTGATCCCTTTGGTTTTTGCCATTTCGGCCACAACAGGATTATCAAAATTATACATTGGCATCCCAATGGCTACAGCCCTTTCGGTAACACATGGTTTTTTACCACCTCACCCTGGTCCTGTCGCACTGGCTGGTATTTTCCATGCCGATATTGGTAAAACATTAATTTACGGATTAACTTTAAGTGTACCTATTGCGGTTATTGCCGGAATCTATTTCCCACGATTGATCCTTAAACGAGATCAATCAGTAACTGTTCAACATTTTAGTATCAGTGAAGAAGAAAACCTTCCTTCTGCTTCAAGGAGTTTCATCACTGCATTGCTGCCGGTATTTTTAATCATCGCCGGAACCATAGGAAGCAGTTTCAAAATCGATTATATCTGTAAACCGCTATTTATATTTTTAGCCGATCCTACTGCAGCCCTTTTAATCTCGGTTATTATTGCTTTAGTAGTTCAAAAAACTTCGATTACGAAAGCAATGGAATCTTGTGCCGAAGGAGTAAAAAGTATTGCCATGATTATCCTCATTATCGCAGCAGGCGGCGCCTTTAAACAGATTTTGATTGATAGTGGTATGGGCGAAACCGTAAAACAACTTACAGGCGGCCTAAATTTATCGCCATTATTACTGGCATGGTTAATCACCGCATCACTTCGGGTAACACTAGGTTCCGCAACAGTGGCTGCACTAACCGCTTCAGGTATGGTGTTGCCTTTAATAGGGCCTGGCACGCCACCAGAGTTAATGGTATTATCAGTTGGCGCAGGGAGTTTAATGTTTTCGCATGTAAACGATACCGGTTTCTGGATGTTTAAAGAATATTTTAACCTGAGCCTGAAAGAAACATTTCGCACCTGGACAATGATGGAAAGCCTGGTTTCTGTTCTAGGGCTTGTTGGGGTGCTGGTGTTGAATCAATTTGTGTAGCGATCCCGTCATTTCGAGCGGAGTGAAACGAAGCCGAGAAATCTATCTATTGTACTTAAATCAAGCTCAAAGATCCCTCTCCCGAAAGTTCAGGATTGCACTACAATTGGGATGGCGATTCATCTGTAGTATTTTTTTTTCGGGAAAGCAATGGCAGAAGCTTTTAGGTTAAAACAGCCCACTCTCCGTTCTTTTCGATGAAGAATCGAAACCACTTCGATCCCTTAGGTTTGAGAAAGATTATCAAAGAATTAAATTTGACAAAGGAAACCTTAAAAGCAGAGGTGAACTATGCT
>NZ_JBWKYI010000032.1:0-56494 GCF_059423705.1 Pedobacter sp. GW460-11-11-14-TSB4 | reverse complement strand
AAGAGGTACGCCATACCTCCTGGAGCCTGCTGCATAAATCTAAAGTAATGCTTCTCAGAAAAAAAACTTTTTATTTGTATAAACCATAGAATACAGGTTTATTGAACAACGGTCTCTCACCATGGTGCAAAACACCAAACGTTCCTAACGGAACGAAAAAAAAACATAATTTTTTTTCTACCCAAGAGCCGTCCCGATGGGACGTATATTCGCAGACCGTCCCATCGGGACGATTCCTGGGTAGCCAATTGTACGATTGGCGTTTCGTTCCCTAGGAACGTTTGGTGATTAATCTAATATTTTTTACCGGATGGGATTTAAAATTCTAACTCCAAAGGTCAGGATTCTGACATGGGGTCAAAAGGCATCCATCCTTGCTACCCCAAACCCGGCAGCAGCGGGAGCGGGACTGATGCCCGCCACAAAAACGGAACTGCTCATTTCCTAAAAACTGTTGTAATTGTTGAGCATAAATCTTTCCACGCCCCACTATGGCTAAAATATTGAATTTTAAAGATCCTTCACTACGCTCAGGATGACAAAAAATAGCGGTATGATAGATTTCTTCTAGTTAGTCGGAATTTGAAATCCTTATTTGCTTAAGCCTGCCAATGCATTAATGGTTAAGGCTACAATAACCGTATTGAAGATAAAGGCGATTAAACTGTGCAGCAGTGATAGTCTTCTAATCTTTCGATCAGAAATTTCAACATCCGAAACCTGGAAAGTCATGCCCAGCACGAAAGAGAAATAAGCAAAATCGATAAAATCGGGTTCGTCATCACCAGGAAATTCCAGTCCGGCTCCTTTTTTATCAGTAGATTTCTTCTTATCGCCATAATAAAGGTGCGCATAACGCATGCTAAAGGTAGTGTGCACCAAAAACCACGACAAAAACATGCCTGCAATAGCCACGACCAGATCGAGCGGCTCGATATCTTTATTAATTAACAGCAGAATTACAGCGAGTAAACCTGCAAAGGTAGATACCACCACAATGGCAAAAATTTCGCCACGGGTTTCGTCCTGCATTTTGGCCTTCAGGTGTGTTTCAGCAGCAGAGGTATGAAAAAACATGTACCAATGGAGGGTAATCAGCATCAAACAAAACGCATCCCAACCCAACATGATGTGCGTAAGCACACTCATTTCAATAAAAAGCGAAACCAAATAAAAAGCAATACCCGAAAATAAGCTAATCAACAAAATAAACATGGCTGATCGTTTCTGGATACCTGCTAACTTGGGTTCTACATTCATTTTTTAAAATTTAAGCTTAAAGTGTTCCTTGGCCTGCCCTTTTTTAAAGTAAACCAAACCGATCCAGAACAAATCGACGGTTACGGTAACGTCAGGATGGTTTTTAATTTCTGCCCAGGCTTCTTTCATGCCATCGCTCCAATAAATATCGTCAAAAATCAGGAGCGAATCTTCATTAATTTTAGGCAAACACCATTTAAAGTAATTCAGGGTAGCATCTTTGCGGTGGTTACCATCAATGTAAACGAAATCTAAACTGGGCTGTTTGGCAATAATATCAGGCAGGATTAAATCAAAATTACCCACATGAAGTTCGATATTCTCTAAATTAAGTTCCTGGAAATTTTTCTTCGCCACTTCTGCCGTTTGCGGACAACCCTCTATCGTAATTACTTCGGTTTGCGGATCTGTCTTAGCCAGATAGGCCGTGGTAATACCCAAACAGGTACCCAATTCGATTGCACTTTTTGGATGTGTATTTTTTGCCAGGCGATAAATAAGCTTGGCCAGCCTCGGACTTTTTAACGCATTCTTGGCAATCTGACTTACTTTCTTTGTGCGGTTTTTATTGAGGTGAGAACCCGCTCCAAGGTCTGTAACCGTGATTATCGAATCGTCATTAAAAAGTTTTTTTCGCTGTTCTTCTATGTTTTTGTATTCAGATTTGTCTGTAAAATCGTAAATTACCTCATCAGCGAGCTTGTACACGAATGGTGAGTGCGTTCCATGTCGGCTTTTTGCTGTTAAACGGTGTTTAAGGTAATCTGTAATAAATTGAAATAGCATAATATTGCAAAAGTAATTAAACACTGCAAACGTAGGTATGTTTTATGGAAAATAACGCAGAGATAAGTGCTTTAGTAAAACTGTTGGATGATCCTGACGAGGAAGTGTTCCATCATGTAGAGAAGAAACTGCTTGAATATGGCGGTGAGGTAGTACATTTTTTAGAAAATGCCTGGGAACAGTCTTTTGATGGCCTGTTGCAGGAGCGGATTGAAAATATTGTTCATCAGATCCAGTTTAAAACGGTTAAAGAAGATTTAAACTTATGGTATTTAAGTGGTGCTTTTGATTTATTGCAAGGTGCATTAATTATTAACCGGTACCAATACCCAGATTTAGATGAGCAAAAGGTAATTAACCAGCTGGAAGAAATTAAAAGAGATATCTGGCTGGGGCTTCAATACGAAATGAGTTCGGTTGAAAAAGTAAAACTGATCAATCACGTTTTGTATCAACAATATGGTTTTGGGGGTAATACCAAAAATCACCACGATCCCCAAAATTCTTATTTAAACCAGGTGCTGGAAAGTAAAAAAGGCAACCAGATTTCGCTGGCCATCATCTATTCTACCCTGGCACAGAAATTAGATTTGCCTGTTTATGGGATCAATTTGCCGCAACACTTTATTTTGGGTTATATAGACGATAGCAAACAGGAAGGAAGCGAATATGGTGTGCTTTTTTACATCAATGCCTTTAACCGCGGTAACATCTTCGGCAAACATGATGTTGATCAGTTTCTGCGCCAGCTTAATTTAGAAGCCCTGCCCGAATATTACAGGCCATGTAGCAATACCGATATTATCCGCCGTGTAATCAGAAACCTGATTTCGGCATACGAAAACGCTGGTGCAACAGAAAAAGTTGCCGAACTAAACGAATTACAAAATATTATTGCCGAAAAATAACCCTTTAATTTTAGCCCGTGCAGAAAAGAAACGCCAATTACCACACCATCACATTCAGAATGACTGCCTTGGTGATGTTGACACTACTGTTTAGTTTCCATGTAAAAGCGCAAAAAACAGTAAAACCTAATGTAATTGCATACTACACCGGGCAAAATACAGTAATAGATAGTTTCCCCATTGAAAAACTAAGTCACTTAATTTACAGTTTTGGACACTTAAAAGGCGATAGTTTAAACATTCGATCGGCAAAAGATTCTGCGCTGATTTCGAAGATGATCAGTTTAAAAAAGCGTAATCCCGATTTAAAGGTGATGATTGCCATGGGCGGCTGGAGTGCTTGTAAAAACTGCTCTGAAGTATTTAGCAGGGCCGATGGGCGAAAAACATTTGCTAAAACCACCAAAGAAATACTCGACTTTTTTCATGCTGATGGGATAGACATTGATTGGGAATACCCCGCTGTAGTGGGCTTCCCCGGGCATCGTTACACGGTAGAGGATAAACATAACTTCACCTTACTGATTAAAGAATTGCGCAAAAAACTAGGCAAAAAGGCCGAAATTAGTTTTGCTGCAGGCGGCACAAAAAACTGCATCGATTCTTGTTTCGAATGGGATAAAGTCATGCCACTGGTAAACCGGGTTAATGTAATGAGTTACGATCTGGTAAGCGGATATGCCACCCAAAGCGGCCATCATACCCCATTGTACGCTACCGCCCAACAAGCTTTATCAGGCGATTATGCGGTAAAAGCGCTGATCGATTTAGGTGTACCCGCACAAAAAATTGCATTAGGAGCAGCATTTTACGCCCGTATTTTCGAAAATACTACCGATGCAAACCAGGGTTTATACCAGCCGACCAAATTTTTAAGAGGTGTTTCTTTTAAAAACTTTACGAAACAATTTTCTGCTGAAAATGGCTATACCTACTATTGGGATGAGACAGCCAAAGCACCTTATTACTATAACCAACAAACAAGGTATCTCGCCACTTTTGATGATCCTAAATCAATTTCATTAAAAACCAAATATGTTATCGACCAAAAATTAAATGGCATCATGTTTTGGGAGTTGACTGATGATGCTTATAGCAATGGACTACTGGATGTGATTGACAAAACGATAAAAGAATTATAAGGGACTACCGAAGGTAGCCACCCAGTAATTTTGTGCCATACCAGCTCCAGCTTCTTTACTTTTAGCATCCATCATGGCTTTACAATGGCTTACACTATTTTTCCATGCGGTAATTACCAGATCGACCTCGTTATACCCTTTTGCTAAATTTTCTGCCTTAAAATCGCCTTTATAACCAGCATTTAATGCCCGCTCGGCGGGAGTACCGCCATCTGGGGATAAGTGATCAAAATAGTTTTGCTGAGCCATATCTTTGGCATGAAGTATTGCCGCATTTTGCAATTGTTTATTCAAAGATAACTCAGGTACTGGAGGCATGTATTCCGTACCACAATTACATCCGCTTTGTCTGAGTAGGTTAATCTTGCCAATCAATAAATCAACATTGCTTTCCGGCAAGGTTATTTCTTCCTTTTTGCACTGCACCAATAAAATGCAGAGCAAGACACCAGTCAGCACAATTAGGTATTTTTTCATATTCTATTTTATATGGCAAATGGAGGCAGCCATAAGGCTACCTCCAAATTAAAAGTTTGATTTTCCAGATTAGAAGGCTCTTTCTCTGCCCAGGTAAATATTTTTACCAGTGTAAAAAGTATTACCAGACGGGCCTGGAGAGCCACTATCACCTTCCATTTGCATGTTAATGATGAGCCACATGGGTTTGTTCACCGAGTTGCTCATGGTGTGCTTAGCTACCCAAACGTTATCGATATAATAATGGCAGTCTACATCTGTTGCGCTTACTTTATTGTACCAGCACTTGTAATTATGGTACGAGCCAGCATTAGAAACTGCTGTGAGTTTATTCTCCCAGCCACCATCATAAGTATTCTGCCAATTGGTGTTACTGCCTTTAAACTCCATAATATCGCTTTCAGGTGGCCATGAGTTTACTCCTGTAATCCAGAAAGCAGGCCAGGTACCTTTGCCTGTTGGTACAGCGAAATCGCCAGAAATGGTATAACTGGGAAACTGATCGTTAATTAGCACCTGCTGTTTGGCATGGCAGGCACCAGAGTTATACCATATCGCCACATTAGTAAAACCGTTAGCCGTACTGTTTCCCGGAGATGAAGCTAAGCGCGTAGCTTTAATCGTTAACACACCTCCACTTAACGAAATTTGATTATGGTTAGAAGCGCTGCCCACCATACGTGCAGATCCATTATGATCGGTGCCCCAGGGATAATTATAATTCCATTGCGCCTCAAAATTAGTGTAATTGGCAAAAGAGTTCCCGTCAATCAATGTTTCCCATGCTTTAACCTGGCCTTTTTCTGTTTTAATTTCTTCTTTATCTTTTTTACAAGATAAAATTGATACAAACATGCATACAAATAGCATGCATAATTTCATTTTTTCATTTCTCATTTTTTTTGATTTAGGTAAATATTTGGTTAGATAAAAGGCATATCTAAACTTACAACCGACATGCCTGTAAACAAAGGTAGACGACGTATCACTAGAAAATGAGGGTCTAAATGGTAAAAATGAAGTGGTAAAATGGGCGTTTTACTTGCCTTTTCTAATTTGGCAGGTTATTCTGATTTACAATCATTGTAGGTATCTGACTTTATTGACGAAAAAGTTATCAAAAACAAAAGCCTGATCATGGCTCATGATCAGGCTCTTATGCATTTCTTTACGTTACTTGCAGATGTATTAAGGTATATCGTTTATTTACAGTTGTATACCAGATTATAGGAAGTTGATACTTCGTCAAATATGGCACCAGAGCTTGATTTCTGGGTATTTTTTACGATGATAGATGTTGCATTTCCTTTGGCATCGAACTTATAACTGTAATCTGAAATTACTGCATTGGCATCTCCGGAAGATTGGGTTGTAGATTTGATCACTACATTCTTGGAATGTTTCCCAAAGTAATTTCCAGGCATGTAGTCTATAACCAGCGAAATAGGATCAGATGTTTCGTAAGTATTTACAGCAAGTTGATTTGAATATTCATAAATAGTGGTTTCCACTACCCCATCAAAATAAATAACCTTTACCTGTGTTAAGTTACCATTGGTGTATGTAAGTTCGGCAGTAGAGTTAAGTTGGGTATCGAGATAACTTTTTACCACACTTAAATAGCCATCTGCATTGTAGGCATAGGTCCGGGTAACTGGAGTCTTTGAACCATTTATACTAAAAAAATCTGAATTATAGCTGGAAACCGCCCTTCCATCAGCTATAGTAAGTTCTGTAATTTCGCCATCAGGCAATACACCTGTAATTTTTGTAGCAGAATAAGTATAAACCCTAGATTCACCATCACTTGTAGCCTTAGTGAGTTTACCTGAAGCATCGTAAGTATAGCTAATTGAATATTGACCAAACATACCTAAATCGGTATTTACTGTCGTTAACTGGCAACCATTGCTGTTCGGATCCAGGCGTGCATTCCAATTAATTTCTTTCTTACAACCTGCAATTGCAATAATCGCCACCAGGGCCACCATTGCATATTTAATTGTTTTTTGCATTAAAATTTCTGGTTAAGAGGTTAAAATATCGGCAAAGATATTAAAATTTCTCTTTTTTCATCCAGGTAGCCAACAAGTTAAACCAATCTACATCAGAAGTTTTGTTGATCAAACCGAAACCATGACCGCCTTTTTCGTACAGGTAAATATCGGTTGCTACCTGATGCTGCTTTAGCGCCTCATTCATCAACACACTGTTTTGGTAAGGCACGGTCTTATCATCTTTAGCATGTACAAAAAAGACAGGAGGCGTTTTTTTGTTAACATTTTTATTGGCAGAGAAATAATGTTTTAAACTATCAGCAGGATTTGGTCCCAATAAATTCTTCATGGTACCGGTATGCACCGATTCTTCAAAACTAATTACAGGGTAAATTAATGCAGCAAAATTAGGCTTTAGCGTTATCTTTTCCGGATTGGCAATTTTAAGATCATTATAATGTGCAACAAGGGTAGAGGCAAAATGACCACCAGCCGAAAAGCCCATAATCCCGATTTTGTTGGTTTTAATTCCATATTTTTTGGCATTCTTCCTGATCAGATATATGGCTTGCTGTGCATCCTGTAAAGGCCCACAGGTTTTATCAACCATAATCTGATCGCTTGGTAACCGATATTTCAATACAAAAGCGGTAACGCCAATGGCATTAAATCTTTTGGCCACATCGGTTCCTTCGTGGCTAAACGCCAAAGCACCATAACCTCCACCCGGGCAAATGATTATTGCAGTTCCGTTGGCGATATTTTTAGGTGCTTCAAAAACCGTAAATGTTGGTACCGATACTTTAGTAATACTCAAAGTACCATTTGCGCGAACCTCGGTGTTTTCTATATAATCTGCAGGAGTAGTTTTGGCACCAGGAATTGCACCTGAATACAACGGCACAATTTCCTGGGCATTCGCTGTAATGAAATAAAGAACCATTATTGGTATTAAAAAAAGTTTGTTCATAACTATAAGTGACTCGGATTAATACATTTTAAAGATTTAACTTTAGCAAAATCTTTATCATTATCCCCTATAAGAGTAAGGTTATTTAATAAGCAAGTTGCCGCTATTAATGCATCAGGTAGTTTTAAGTTGTACGTTTTTCTAACGCTTATCGTTTCAGCAATAATTCCATCTCCCAAACCTAAAATAATTGAATTTGATACGAATTTTTGATATATGATAATATCATCTGGATTAGTTGGCTTCCATACCTGGAGTTCTATTTCTGAAATAAACGACAACACAGATTCCGCATCCACAATCTGATCCATGTATTTCAAACCTTTCAGAGAAAAAGTTCCATTTAGATATTTTATAGCTGCCGATGTATCAATTAAATATCTCTCTGCCATTCTCCACGCAAATCATTTAATTGTGCATCTATGGCTTCTGCATTCATCTGACTTTTAATTTGATTACGAAGTTCAGAAGTTTTAACGGTTTTTTTAATCACTCTAATAAGATGCAATTCTTCCAATTCCTTTAAAAGCTTATAAGCTTTTTGGTTGGTTAGTTCTATGATCAATGTATCCATAAAGATTAAGATTGGTAAGGCCGTGTTTCAATCAAATATACAAAATTTAGAATTAACTGAGCTGAAGGTTTAGTTTAAAACTCCATAAGATAAGCCTTCAGGAAATCGTTTATATCGCCATTTAAAACGGCATCAGGGTTTGAGGTTTGATAATTGGTACGGTGATCTTTTACACGCCTGTCATCGAGCACATAACTCCTGATTTGTGAGCCCCATTCTATTTTCTTTTTCGATCCCTCCACCGCAGCAATTGCTTCATTACGTTTCCGTTCTTCAATTTCATATAACTGAGATTTTAATAAACGGATCGCATTCTCTTTATTCTGCAACTGCGATCGCGATTCCTGGTTTTTAATAATAATGCCTGAAGGTTTGTGGTATAAACGCACAGCTGTTTCAACTTTGTTTACATTTTGTCCGCCTGCTCCACCAGCCCTGAATGTTTCAAATTCTATATCAGCAGGATTAATATCAATCTGTATGGTATCGTCAACCAGGGGATAAACATACACAGAGGCAAAAGACGTATGCCTGCGGGCATTCGAATCGAATGGAGAAATCCGTACCAAACGGTGTACACCATTTTCGCCTTTAAGATAACCGTAAGAGAAATCGCCATCAAATTGAAGCGTTACCGATTTTATACCGGCAACCTCCCCTTCCTGACTATCCTGCTCGGTAATTTTATAACCGTTTTTTTCTCCCCACATCATATACATCCGCATCAACATATAAGCCCAATCGCAGCTTTCTGTTCCACCGGCCCCGGCAGTAATTTGTAAAACGGCAGAAAGCTGGTCTTCTTTGCTACGGAGCATATTTTTAAGTTCCAGCTCTTCTACGGCAGTTTTACTAATGTCGAACTGGTCTTGTAATTCCTTTTCAGAAGCATCGCCCGATTGAAAAAATTCGAACATCACAACTGCATCTTCAACCGCATTATTGGTTTGGTTAAAGCCATCCGTCCATTTTTTCTTTGAACTAATTTCGGCAAGAATTTTTTCTGCTTTTTTAGGGTCGTCCCAGAAATCGGGCGCCATTGTTAATTTTTCTTCTTCGCGTATGGCGTAAAGTAGCTCATCAACGTCAAAGATACCTCCTCAGCGACGTTACTCTGTCCCTTAAATCTTGAATATTTTCTTTGGTCATGGTAGCAAATATAGTAAATATGAGATACTATTAAGGAGACGCTAACCAAAACCTTAACGATCATCCCTTATTAATGGTGGAGAAAACAGCCATAATACTTTTACCATTGAGAAATTAAAGACATTAAGAGGGTCTGACCAAAACCTTAATTATCTTAACTTCTTAATGGTTTATAATTTAGATCCTTTTACCATTGAGAAATTAAGGACATTAAGAGGATCTGACTAAAACCTTAATTATCTTCACTTCTTAATGGTTTACAATAATTTAGATCCTTTTACTATTGAGAAATTAAGGACATTAATAAGGATCTAACCAAAACCTTAATTATCTTCACTTCTTAATGGTCTACAATAATTTAGATCCTTTTACCATTGAGAAATTAAGGATATCGAAAAAGCATTTGACTAAATTAAATGACTTATATTTTAACCACGGGTAACCGTAAATTAACACTTCCAGTAACTTGGCTGTTAAAACTTGTTAAAATCAAAAAATGAACAATCAACTAACTATTTAATTGATTAATTTTCGGGAATATTTATCAGATCGACCGGAATTCAAATACACGCCATTATATAAAGTGGCGAAGTTCAAATCAGTCTGTTAGTACCAAACAAATATTAACATCTTAACCAACACAAATGAAAATGCTCTTTTTTATTTTAGGGTATTTATTTTTCTGTACGGCAACATTTGCGCAAACAGGTAAAATAGATAGCTCTGAAATGGCCACACTGCGTATCGACCCTCAAACTGCGCGTGGCGCAGCTGTTTCTCAGGTTTTTAGCGAAGTAGAATTTATCCCCCTCGAAACGACTAAAGAAAGTCTTTTTGGCAATATACATAAATTGAAGATTATTGACAGCCATTATGTAATTTTTGATTACGACACCAAAACTATTCTTATTTTTACAAAAGATGGTAAGTTCAGGTCAAAAATTAACGCAAGTAAAATAGAGCAAGAAAAAAACGACAAAGACAAGGCACAATTTTATGGCTTTACCACCAGGAAGGAAAACAATACTGAATTTATAATTCTCTCTTCCCAATCCAATGCCTTTTATTTTGATCTAAATGGCAAGCAGATCAAAAAAATACCCCTCAAAGAGCATAATAAACAGGGCAACAATCGCGACTTTAAACTGGCTAACCAAGCGCTGGTGAGGCCCGATTTCATCCTAAAAGCCGGTAAGGATAGTACCTTTTATGAATTGGGTATAATTAATAATAAGGATTCGGTTGGTTATTTCCCTTATAACAAAAAAAGGTATCAAACAGATGAATTTATTAGCGCGGGTTCACACTTTTATCAATATGGATCGGAAAATGAAATGTTTTTTTTAAATTACTATTCAAATGACATCTTCAAGGTAAGTCCTACTAAACTTTCGCTTGCCTATCATATTATATTTCCTGCAACAAATTCTTTACCTAACGATTTTTTAACTAACCCTGTTTATACTAAAAAGCGCATAGAGTACTTTAGAAACAATCCTAAGATTTTTTACGGTTTAAGCAATACTTATTTAGTAGGCAATAATCTTTACCTCCAAATGAATAATTTTGGCTGGGATCCAAGCATTAAAAGCGCAATTATTTACAACCTGAAAACCGGTGAGCTGACCTCTGTGCAGGATTTGGAGCCTGATTCACTTTCGTCTTTTTTACCCGTTACTGATGCCAGCAGTGATTTTTATGATTTTAAAAGTCGTGGCTTTCATATGTACGAAAACGGTTATTTCTACACCAATTACTCTTCTTTAGCCATGTTTACTTTTAAAGAGCAAAGCGAAGGAAAAACAACAAAATACCCGCCAAATCTGGAAGCTTATTTTAAAACGCAGAATAAAAAGAGCAACCCCATCATTATTAAACTTAAACCTAAACAAAATTAATTTCCCCATCTAAATGCGCCATACCTTACGCTACCTCATCTTATTTTTAATCTTATTCAGTTCTTACAATGCTAAAGCCCAACAAGCTAACCCCACACAAATTGGGGCAGTAAAGGGTGTGATCAGAGATACTACACACAACTACAATTTAAAATCGGCAACAGTATCGTTGTTTAAAGGTGATAGCACCTTAATCAGCTATCAGCTGAGCAATAACTACGGTGAGTTTAGCTTCAAAAACTTACCACTCAATGCTAAAATGTATGTAGAAATAAGCCATATCGGCTACCAGCTGCTCCGTAAAAACTTCACCATTATTGACGGGAAAGCCGCACTGGATTTAAAAACATTAATTATCGCGATAAAAGACAACAATTTACAGGATGTAGAGATTAGGGTAGCCCCCATTACCATGAATGGTGATACTTTAGAATTTAATGCCGCAGCTTTTAAATTGGATAGTAATGCGGTTGTAGAAGACCTTTTGCGCAAAATACCCAATGTAACCCTTTGGGGTGATGGGCAGATTACCGTTAACGGTCGTAAAGTAGAGAGCTTATTGGTAAACGGAAAACAGTTTTTTGGTGGTGACATTAAAATGGCTACCCAAAACATTGCAAAAAATGCATTAGAAAAGGTACAGGTATATCGACAACGGAAAGAGGACAACCCGCTTGACAGTACTTTAACGGTTAATTTAAAGCTTAAAAAAGGCAAAGACATTGGTTATTTTGGCAAAATTGGTGCGGGTTATGGCACTACTAAGAAGTACGAAACTGATGCAAGTTTTAATGTGTTTTCTCCCAAAATGCAACTCGGTATTATTGGTGCAAGCAACAACATTAATAAAACCGCCAGTAGCATCAGATCGCTAACCGCTAACAGTACTTTTAAGGGCCTAACGACCAATGTAGAGTATCAGCCCGATTTCAGACAATCAGGTATCAATCAACCGAATATTGGCGGCGTAACTTTTACTTATAATTTCATTGAAAAGCCCGCTTACGATAAAAGAAGTACCATAAATGCCAACTATTTTGTACAGAATAGAAATAATGAAAATAGATATGATGCGCAAACAACCACATCTATAAATGCTACCGATAAAATATTCGACACCAACACCACCACGGGGAATAGCACCTCAACCAATCAAAACTTTACTTCCAGTCTCGATTTTGTTAAAAAAAACCACCGTTTAAATATTAACCAATCGATGTCTTTAAACAATGGCAACTCGAGTAACGACACGCAAAGAAGTGCTTTTAATGGCCAAAATGTGTTAACAAGCACCAATAATACAAAAGGTCAAAATGATTTTAATAACAAGGGCTTTAATCTTGGTATAAGGTACGGTATGTCTCCCAATTATATCACCAGAAGAGAACATACTTTTGGTGGGCTTAACGCAAATTATCAGTTATCAGTAAATGACAATGATAGCCAAAGATCGAATTTAACTTCCTTCAGGTCCTTTGTAAATGCGTCCACTAACAGAGATTATGACAGGCGGTATGATACACAGCGGAAATCTTTTAACCAGACCTTATCATTAGAACTGCCGAATTTAAAATCATTGTTGTTCGGCTATAAAAATCTTGCAGGCTTCGATTTATCCTTAAACAATAATTTAGCACTTAATAACAGTACCGATCATAACCTGGTAGAAGATTTAACGGCTGGTACCTATGCTACAAATACCTATTTAAGCAATAACACCAAAACCAGTACCGCTGACGAAACCCCTGGCTTAACTTTAAGTAAATCTTTCCACAAGAGTTTATCAAACAGATTCAGCAAAAGTTTAAATATTGGGATTTCTGCGAAACAGCGGTTTATTTTTCAGGATAACAGATCGGATAAGGCGCAGCAAAATATTAACCGAACTTACAACAGATTTGTGCCAGAGGTAAATATCAATTATAGCAATTATCAGTATGGCGAATCTTATAATTCAATATCATTAACCTATAAAACAGATATCACCATACCCAATTTACAACAACTGGCCCCTTTAACCGATAGTACCAATTTGTACAATTTGCAGCGGGGGAATATTAAACTGCGGGAAGCCACCAACAGATCCATTAACTTTAGCTTAGACCGGTCGGATCAGAAAAGCAAAAACACCTTAAATTATAACTTTAGTATTTCGGCGGGTATGATTGATGATGCTATAGTAGATAGTATTTTTATCGACAGCCAAAATAAGCGTACAGCTTATTTAACCAATGCCAATGGAAATAAGTATTTAAATGTTGATGGTTATTTAAGAAAAGCTTTAAAACTAAAAACTTCTGAACTGCAGCTAGGCTTAAATGGAGGTATAGATATTGCCAAAAACCCAGGTTATTTAAATGATGTATTCAGTTTTTCGAATACTTTAAATACAGAAGCAAAATTAAGTTTAAACTATACCTACAAGGATAAATTTGCTACTGAAGTAGCACAGGGTTTTAATACTTATCGATCGGAGCAGGAAGCTTTTAACACCAAATACAGTGGATTAAATATAACGACTTCGTTAAGCAGCATTTACAATGTGACCAAAAAATTTACCTTAAGCAGTAACATCAGCTTTAACTCCAGCAAATCGAACAGTGCTGCCAGTATTAATTTTGCCATCTGGAATGCCAGTGCGGTTTATCGCTTTCTGAAAGGGAATAATGCGGAGTTTAAATTCTCAGCAATGGACTTACTTCATCAAAACACCAACATCATTAATTACGGTGGCGCCAACAGTTTTACCCTGGGCACTCAAAATGTATTACAACAATACTTTATGACGACCTTTTCGTATTACCCTAGGCAGTTTGGCAAAAAGCCAGTAAAGAAATAAGATGATTTAACCATCATCTTATTTCTTCATCGACATATAATCTAAAGTAAGGTTTGAAAGCAGTTTAACACCCAATACGAAGCCGCTTTCATCAAGATAAAAATCGGGGGTATGGTGCGATGGGGCCTTTAAGGGGTCTTTACCTTTTGGCATTCCGCCTAAAAACACAAATAAGCCTGGTATCTTTTCCTGAAAGAAAGAGAAGTCTTCTGCGCCTGTAACGGGTGGTTTTAATTTCACATGATCCTTACCTGCTGTATTTTGCATACTTGGTAGCATTTTTTCGGTTAGGGCAATATGATTAAAAGTAACCGGATAATGGTTGCTGTAGGGGATTTTAACCTCGGCGGTAGCCCCACCTGCTTCGGCCGTTTTGGTTACGATGGTTTTAATCCTTTCGATAAACATGGCCTCATCTTCTTTGCTAAAGTTACGTACCGTGCCCAGCATCTCTACCTTTTCGGGAATAATATTCGACCGAACACCACCATTAATGGCTCCTATGGTAACCACGCCTGGATTTTCGGTCACATTTAAATTCCGGCTCACAATAGTTTGCAAACTGTTAATAATCTGAGCCGAAACCACCACCGGATCGATACTGTTCCATGGATAAGCCCCATGTGCCTGGCGGCCGGTAACGGTAATCTTCATATCGTTTACAGCAGCCATTGTTCCACCCGGGCGGTAAGTTACATCGCCAACTTCAGTTTGAGAGTTAATATGCAAACCGAAAATCACATCGACCTTAGGGTTTTCGAGCACACCCTCCTTAATCATTAAAGCTGCACCACCTTCATCTCCGGCAGGTACACCTTCTTCGGCAGGTTGAAAAATGAATTTCACTGTCCCTTGAATATCTTTTTGCATAGAAGCCAGCACTTCTGCTACGCCCATTAAAATAGCCACATGGCTATCATGTCCACAGGCATGCATTACACCTACTTCTTGTCCGTTATATTGTGTTTTTACCTTTGAGGCAAATGGAACATCTACCCGCTCGGTAACCGGCAAGCCGTCCATATCGGCACGCAAGGCCACTACTGGGCCGGGTTTGCCGCCTTTTAGCACACCCACCACGCCTGTTTTGGCTACACCTGTTTTTACCTGTATACCTAAAGATTCCAGGTGTTTTGCAATAATGCCGGCTGTTCGTACTTCAGTATTTCCCAATTCAGGATGTTCGTGAAAATCGCGCCTCCAGGCAATTACTTTTTGTTCGATGGCATCCGCTTTTTTCGAAACCAATGGTCTTAAATCTGATTTTTGGGCAAAAGAATTTAATGCCAGTAACGAAAAACCGATCAGGAATATTTTCTTCATATATGAACTATTTAGTTTAGGTGCCCTAAGCTAAACAATTTTGGGGAGAGATGGAATTGTGCCTTGTGTTAGGTGTAAATTTATAGTTGTCAACTTTAATGGCTGGTTTGCTATTAAAGTTGACAACTCTTTTTAAGAAAGATTTGTGTTTTTTAATTGTAGAATGAGCAAGAGAAATTTTTACCCAAACATCCCCTTCAGTTTATCCATAATACCGCCACCACCGGTTTGGCCGGGTTGCTGTGCCTGCCCGCCACCATTAAACATCCCGATTACATCACTAACATCAAATTTACCATCATCACCTCCCAAACTTCCCAACACATCTTTAATGTTAAAAGCGCTATCGTTCGGATCATTTGTTTTTTGGGTAAACTTGGCTATTAGGCCCGGAATAATACTTGCCGCCAAAGACTTTGCGGTATCGGCATTAATGCCCAGACCACTTAATTTATCTATAAAACTCCCCGAAGCCTGCGCGGCAACCTGAGTACCTTCTGCCTTGTTACCATTAAATATATCCGTTAATGCGCCAATATTACCTGATGATACCTGGTCTTTCAGTGTATCGAAAATCGAACCCGACGCAGCCTGAATTACGGCTTCATTGTGTTCGTTCGGAATAGCAGTATTGTTTACAACACTCTCCTGTACGTTTTCACGCACCATTTCATTTAAATTTTCTAACATAACGTAGAATTAAAGGTTAAAATAATTGATGAACTAACAGGGACGGTGTATTAAAGTTAAGTGGTTTAATCGACATTAAAAATTCTTATTGATTTAGAACATTAAAAAGACCATTTTAAATTTTTGCTTTATTACTTTTACAAAAAAACAAAGATTATGTTACCTAAAGTAAATTTCACAGAAACAGAGGCCTACAAGTATTTAGCCGATCATTTTATAGATATTAATCAAAAAAGCATTAAAGATCTTTTTGCTGAAGATGCAGATCGTTTCAATAAGTTTTCTGTTTTTTTTGAGGATATTCTGCTGGATTACAGCAAAAACCGCATCAGCGATGAAACATTGGCATTATTGATTCAATTGGCACGCGAGTGTAAATTGGACGATGCGATAAAATCGATGTATAACGGCGATAAGATTAATGAAACCGAAGACCGCTCGGTGCTTCATATTGCCCTCCGTAATTTAAGCAATACCCCAGTTTTAGTTGATGGCAAAGATGTGATGCCTGAAGTAAATGCAGTACTGACTAAAATGGAGAAATTTAGCAATAGCATCATCAGCGGCGAATGGAAAGGTTATACTGGTAAAGCCATTACTGATGTGGTTAATATCGGTATCGGTGGATCAGACTTAGGCCCCGTAATGGTTACCGAAGCTTTAAAGCATTATAAAAACCACTTAAACATTCACTTCGTTTCGAACATTGATGGCACACACATTGCCGAAACCTTAGCCGATTTAAATGCCGAGACCACATTATTCTTAGTCGCATCAAAAACTTTTACAACACAGGAAACCATGACGAATGCACACTCTGCCCGTACATGGTTTTTAGATAAAGGTGGAAAAGAAAATGATATTGCTAAACACTTTGCAGCTTTATCTACCAATGCCAAAGATGTTTCGGCTTTTGGTATCGATACCGAAAATATGTTTGAGTTTTGGGATTGGGTTGGCGGTCGTTACTCATTATGGAGCGCTATCGGCTTATCCATCTCCTTAAGTATAGGTTTTGATAATTTTAAACAATTGCTGGCTGGTGCACACGCAACCGACGAGCATTTTAAAACTGCTGAATTTGAAAGCAATTTACCGGTAATTTTAGGTTTATTAGGGGTTTGGTACATTAATTTCTACAATGCAGAAACACAGGTTATTTTACCATACGACCAGTATATGCACCGTTTTGCGGCTTATTTCCAACAGGGAGATATGGAAAGCAACGGTAAACATGTTGATAGAAACGGGAATGAGGTTGATTATGAAACCGGACCGATTATCTGGGGCGAACCTGGAACAAATGGCCAACATGCCTTTTACCAGTTAATTCACCAGGGTACCAGAATTATCCCTGCCGATTTTATTGCTCCGGCACAGAGTTTAAATCCACTGGGCGATCATCACCCGATCTTACTATCGAATTTCTTTGCTCAAACTGAAGCTTTAATGAACGGCAAAACCGAAGAAGAAGTAACCGCCGAGTTAAAGAAAGAAGGTAAATCAGCTGCAGAGATTGAAAAAATTGCGCCGTTTAAAGTATTTGAAGGCAATCGCCCAACAAACTCTATATTATTGAAAAAAGTAACGCCATATACCTTAGGTAGCTTAGTAGCCATTTACGAGCATAAAATATTTGTTCAGGGAATTATCTGGAACATCTTTAGTTTCGATCAGTGGGGCGTAGAGCTTGGCAAGCAACTGGCCAAAAAGATTCTTCCTGAGCTGGCCGGCAGCGAAAAAGTTTCGAGCCACGATAGTTCTACCAACGGCTTAATTAACCAATACAAGGTCTGGAGATAAAATATATTAAAAAAAGCGAGTGTAAATACTCGCTTTTTTTGTTTAAATCCATAATTTAGGCCCATCCTTGTTATTCTTCACGCTAGTGAAAAATCCAAATTAACTTATTTAATGAAATAGTTGCTCGCTTTCGCTTTTGATTATTTCTAATCATTAAAAACAAATTATCTATGAAAAAAAGAATTCTTTTTGCTTTGGCCATTTCCGGTCTGTGCTTAAGTGCTTCTGCCCAAAAAGTACAGTTTACGGAATTCGACCTGGACAATGGTCTCCATGTCATCCTACACCAAGACAAAACCGCTCCCGTTGTTGCCGTTTCAGTAATGTACCATGTTGGCTCTAAAGATGAAGAAACCCAACGTACAGGCTTTGCTCACTTTTTCGAACATTTATTATTTGAAGGTTCGAATAATATCAAAAAAGGTGAATTTATGAAATTAGTGAGTAGTAATGGCGGACAGAACAATGCCAATACTTCTCAGGACCGTACTTTTTATTACGAACTTTTTCCATCAAACCAACTGGAACTCGGTTTATGGTTAGAAAGTGAAAGAATGTTGCACCCGGTAATTAACGAAGGCGGGGTAAAAACACAAAACGAAGTAGTAAAAGAAGAAAAACGTCTACGCATAGACAATTCACCATATGGAAAATTTACAGAGAAAATTTTCGGCCATTTGTTTGCTGGTCACCCTTACCGCTGGCAACCAATTGGCTCAATGGAGCATTTAGATGCTGCAAAACTGAGTGAGTTTATTGCCTTCTTTAAAAAGTATTATGTGCCAAACAATGCGGTTTTAACCATTGCCGGCGATTTAGATATAGAGAAGACTAAAGCTTTAGTAAAATCATACTTCGCCGAAGTACCTAAAGGTGCACCAATTGTACGTCAGGAATTCAAGTTACCAGAAATTACCAAAGAGATTATCGATACCGCTTACGATGCTAATATCCAGATCCCAGCCATCTTCGCGGCTTATCGTGTACCAGGCATGAAGAGCAGAGAGAGCAAGGTATTAGGTATGATCAGCTCTGTTTTATCAGAAGGCGGAAGCTCGAGATTAAGCACTAAAATGGTCGATCAAAAGAAAACAGCCTTACAGGTTGCTGCTTTTAACTATTCGCTTGAAGATTACGGTGCTTACATCACCCTGGCATTACCCAATAAAAATACACCGCTTAACGATTTATTAAAAGATATCGATGAAGAAGTTTTACGCCTTCAAACCGATTTAATTAGCGAAAGCGACTATAAAAAACTGCAGAATAAATTCGAAAACAACTATGTAAGTGCAAACAGTAAAATGTTAGGCGTTGCCGAAAATCTTGCAGATGGTTATACTTTCCATGATAAGGATACAAACGATATCAACAAGGAACTTGAGGTCATCAGATCCATTACCCGCGAGGAGATCAGAGACGTTGCTAAAAAGTACCTGAACAAAAACCAAAGAGTTGTATTGTATTACTTACCTAAGAAATAAGCTGACCGCTTTTTCATTTTAATTATTAAAAACATGAAGAAATTATTCATTATAGCTGCAGTTTCCTTATTGGCTCAAGGTATTTCAGCACAAACTATAGATCGAAGTCACAAACCAAAACCAGGTCCGGCGCCTGTTATTACTGTTGGCGATCCTGTTATTTATAAATTAGCAAATGGTATCACTGTTTTGGTGGTAGAAAACCATAAACTGCCAAAAGTATCAGCCAGTTACAGTATCGATGCAGGTCCTATTACTGAAGGCGCAAAAGCCGGCGTGGTTGGTTTAATGGGCAATATGCTGAATGAAGGAACCACCACCAAAACAAAAGCACAGTTTGATGAGGCAGTAGATCAGCTGGGTGCCGATGTAAGTGCTGGTGCTTATGGCGGTAGTGTTTCGGCTTTAACCCGTTATTTCCCTCAGGCATTTGCTTTAATGGCAGAGAGCATCCGTAAACCTGCTTTTCCTGCAGAATCTTTCGAAAAACTAAAATCGCAAACCATCACTGGATTAAAATCGAATGAGAAAAGTGCAAAAGCCATTTCAGCACGTGTTGTAAATGCATTGGCTTATGGCAAAAACCATCCTTACGGAGAGTTTGAAACCGAAGCTTCAATCACAGGCATTACTTTAGATGATGTAAAAGCAGCTTATAAGAAATACATTACCCCATCAAGAGGTTACTTAACCTTTGTAGGCGATATTAAACTGGAAGCAGCAAAAGCTTTAGCAGAGAAGGCCTTTGGCGATTGGAAAGGAACGGCATTAACTTTACCAGTACTGACTAAAGTTGCTAATCCTGCCAAAACCGAAGTTGATATCATTAATGTGAGCAACGCCGTTCAATCGGAAATTACGGTTGTAAACTTAATCGACTTGCCAATGAGCAGCCCTGATTATTTCCCGATTTTATTGGCCAACCAGATTTTAGGTGGTGGTAGTGAATCGAGATTATTTGACAACCTTCGTGAGAAGCATGGCTTTACTTATGGTGCGTATTCGAGCACAGGTTCAGGTCGTTTCCAGTCTAAATTTTCGGCCAATGCTGCGGTTAGAAATGAGAAAGTCGACAGTGCAGTGGTAGAATTTTTAAGAGAAATTAACACCATTCGTACCACAAAGGTAACTGCTGACGAATTACAGAATGCGAAAAATCTTTTCAACGGATCGTTTGCACTGGGTTTAGAAAATCCGGCCCGTACTGCAGGTTTTGCGAGCAATATCTTGATTAATAACTTACCGAAGGATTTTTACCGTACTTATTTACAAAAGATTAATGCGGTAACTACCGATGATATTTTAAGGGTAACTAAAAAATACTTTAACCACGACAATACACGTATTGTTATTGTAGGCAAAACCGATGCATTTGCAGCAGGCTTAACTAAAGCAGGTTTTAAAACACAGGTTTATGATAACTATGCAAATTCGGTTAAAGCAACCGAAACTGCTGCTGTACCAACAGCTGCACCTGCAGAAATTATCAAAAACTACATTAAAGCCATTGGTGGCGAAGAAGCCATTAAAAAAATCACGTCATTACAGCAAAATGGTGAAATGGAAATGCAAGGTCAAAAACTTACAGTTACCATCAAAAATATGGCCCCTAACTTGAGCAGCATGGAAATTTCTATGGGAGGCCAAACGGCGATGAAACAAGTTTACAATGGTAAAACTGGTTATGCAATGCAAATGGGTCAAAAAGCCGAATTAACTGGCGATGACCTGGCTGAAAAGAAAGATGATAGAGGTTATGGTGGTCAGCTGTATTATGCCACTGATGGAACTAAAATTGAATCTGCAGGTACTGCCAAAGTGGGTACTGCTGATGCATTTAAATTAAATATTACCTCTCCTTCAGGCAAAAAGAAAACTGAATATTACGACACCAAATCGGGCCTGCTTTTAAAAGATGAGAGCACCACTACCAAAGGTGGAGCTGAAATTAGCCAGGCAACGGAATATTCAAACTACAAGAAAGTTGGTGATGTATTATTTCCGTTTACTTTAACCCAATCGGTGGCAACCCCACAAGGTTCACAGGAGTTTTCAGTTGTAATTAAAGATATTAAAGTTAATCCGCCATTAAAGGCTGAAGATTTTAACTAGTTTTTAGATATAATTTATCTTAAAAGCCGTCCCGATGTAAAATTGGGACGGCTTTTTTTTGTGTTTTTTTTATTGCAGGCAACCAATTCATAAAAGTGTACGTAACGATTAAGATTTCAATAGAAATTACTTAAAAACCTTTGATTGCTGTAAAAACAGTTATGGTTTTTAAATAAACAAAACATAAATCTTTAAAAAATCGGATATGGCTGCAAAAAAACAAGTTATCGCAATTCTATTTGCTGTATTTCTGATCATGTTATGCATATCGGTAAAAGCAAAAGCTAATTCAGACGTGAAGGCAAAAATTTCAATTGCGCCACATACCAATCGAACATGATATAGAATGAATCTACCACCAATTTTAATCTTAACTAAATACCTATGAAAAAACAAAATTCTATCTTTTTACTGGCCACCATTACCGCCTTGCTTTTTGCCTGCTCAAAAAAACAGGCAGAGGAATTAAAGCCCGAAACACCAACACCCAATGGTCCAACACCTGTAACCACGGCGAATGTAACCTACACTAATTTTAGCGGGGCACTGTTTCAAACCAAATGCAATAGTTGCCATGGGCCAAATGGGGCCATGAAAAGTGTATGGGCATTAAATGGATTAGCCTCCATAAAAAATGATGCCCGCGTAGCTAATGCGGTTTTGGTTACTAAAACGATGCCCAAAGGCGGCTCTTTAACCACGAACGAGAGAGCATTACTACAAGCCTGGGTTGATAAAGGTATGCCAGAATAATAAATAAAGATTAACGCTAAAATCAAGATGGTTTCATTAAAAATTTAAACAAATACAGCCATGCAAAAACTACTTTTCACCTTAATAACCTTGTTATTATGTACCGGTATAAAAGCGCAGATATGGACAAGTAAAAATGTAACTTCTTCATTTTTCTCTTCAACACCTCTTGAAGATATCGATGCATTGAGCAAAACAGGTGCTTCGGCCATTAATATCAAAACCAACGAGATCATTTTCAAGATCAACAATACTTCTTTTCAATTTAAAAAGAAGTTGATGCAGGAACATTTTAACGAAAACTATATCGAAAGCGATAAATACCCCACTTCAGATTTTAAAGGAAAAATTATAGAACAAATTGATTTTTCAAAACCGGGCACTTATCCAATCACCATCAAAGGGAACCTGCAAATTCATGGCGTTACCAAAGAATATCAGGTTAAAGGTTCGCTGGTGATTACAGCTGATGAGGTGAGGGCAACTTCAGCATTTAATGTGAAACTTGCTGATCACGCCATCAAAATCCCAACAATTGTTTTCAATAAAATTGCAGAAACAGTGCTGGTAAAAATGACCGCAACTTATCAACCTAAAAAATAAAACCTTATGAAATATCATCTGAAATCTCTTACATGCCTATTTATTTTTGGCTTGCCAACTTTGGCTTTCGCCCAGGATTCGCTTGAAAATGCACTGAAGATGCCCATTGAAAAGAAAAATGTAAGCGCAACTTTTAAGGCCACTAAACTCATTAACATCCAAACCAATGAAACCATTTTTAAAAACGAATTGGATTTTAGGGTAGACCACCGGTTTGGGGATATAGCTGGCCATGGGGGTGGAATTAAAAACTTTTTTGGTCTGGACCAATCAACGGATATCCGCATCGGTTTTGAATATGGAATCAGCGATAAACTTTCTGTAGGCTTAGCCAGGGCAAAAGGCGCTGGAATAGTAACTCAGTTATACGAAGGAAATTTAAAATATCGCCTGCTGGAACAAACATCTGATGAAAAAGTACCCGTATCGGTCACATTATTTGGCAGTACCACCATTGCGGCGGTAAAAGCCTCAACCGATCCAACTGCCGTGAATGCCTACAGCGAATTTCAAGACCGTTTAACCTATGTAGTACAAGCCATAATTGCCCGTAAATTCAATTCGAACTTCTCGATGCTGATCATGCCCTCCTACATCCATCGTA
This sequence comes from Pedobacter sp. GW460-11-11-14-TSB4, assembly GCF_059423705.1. Classification (NCBI taxonomy): domain Bacteria; kingdom Pseudomonadati; phylum Bacteroidota; class Sphingobacteriia; order Sphingobacteriales; family Sphingobacteriaceae; genus Pedobacter; species Pedobacter sp. GW460-11-11-14-TSB4. Next base: position 33,122 of record NZ_JBWKYI010000032.1, on the reverse strand, counting down.
ATTTTACTGTTTTTGGCGATCAGAACGATATGCTTGCCTTATCGGTTGGTGGCCGTATCAAAATCACCAAACGCATGGCTTTTGTTGCCGATTATACCATTCCGTTCAGGGATAAAGATAAAAAGACTTATCTGGAAAGCACATTGGGCACACAATATTACAAAACGCTTGGCGCCGGACTAGAGTTCGAAACTGGCGGACATATTTTCCACCTTAATTTTACCAACGCCACTGCTATACAGGAATCGCAATTTATTACCGATACCAATACTTCCTGGCTTAAAGGACAATACCGTTGGGGTTTTAGTATTGCCCGAAGGTTTTCCTTCGATAAGAAGAAAGCAAAGTAGATCAAATTCAACCAAATATAAATTAACTAAACAATTATGGAACGTAACGAATTTATCAAATCATTGGGACTGGGTGTTGCCATGGTTTGTACCGGAGCTTGCTTTTCGGCTTGCGGTAAAAAAAGTGATTCACCAGAACCAGACAAACCTAATGGCGGGGGTGTTCCTTCAGGTACTACCGCAAGTGTAGATCTGAGTACGCAGTTACTTACTGTTGGCGCATCTATCACTGTAAACAGCATATTGTTTATCCGTACTGCAACAGGAAATGCAAGTACCTCATTTGTGGCTACACAAGCCGTTTGTCCACACCAGGGTGGCGCTTTAAGTTTTATCCAGGCCAGCAATTACATTCAATGTGGCCTGCATAGTTCGAGGTATACCACTTCGGGAAGCATTTTAGCCCAACCGAATGATGGTGGCACCACGAGTGCACTAAAAGTTTATCCGATTACGGTTTCAGGAAATACACTGACTGCCACAGCGTAAATTTTTGTTTTTGAGGGTAAAGCAGTATCGCAGTTGGTACTGCTTTTTTTATGATTAAACGGTTACGTTCTGTCCTTTTACATCAAAGGCATCGCGTAAGCCTATGGCCAGCACATTAAAAGCATAAACCGTAAACATAATGGCTAAACCGGGCAAAACAGCCAGGTAAGCGGCATCCATAATGATATAACCATAATGCTCCTTGATCATACTCCCCCAACTGGGCATCGGTGGCTGGGCACCAAAACCTAAAAAGCTCAGGCCGGTTTCTAATAATATAGCTGAAGCGAAATTAGAGGAGGCTACCACTAAAATCGGGCCTGCAATGTTCGGTAAGATATGTTTGATAATGGTTCTGCTCGTGCTGAAGCCCAAGGCCCTTGCTGCCTCCACAAATTCTACCTCTTTTAATGCCATTACCTGCCCGCGTACCAATCTGGCTACATCTACCCAGGTGGATAAGCCCACCGCAATAAAAATCTGCCAGAAACCTTTACCCAAAGCAAATGATATCGCAATAACCAGCAATAATGATGGCAGCGACCAAACAACATTCATAAACCAGCTAATCGCAGCATCTACACGGCCACCGAAATAACCTGCAATAGCACCTAAACTCACGCCAATAAAAAGGGAGATCAGCACAGCCATTAAACCCACCGATAGTGAAACACGGATACCTAAAATTAACCGGCTCAATAAATCACGTCCGTAAATATCTGTTCCTAAAATATAAGTTTGTTTGTAGATGTTATTTTTTTCGAAAAGCGCTTGAGGTGTACCCATTTTCGACGGCAATACACAAGAGGGGCACAAGTCCTTGAGTTCGTACCTGGTTTCTTTGGCTTTTTCATCGTCGCCGATATATTCCTGTACAAAAACGGCTTGATCTTTTATCTGATATGAAGTAATCGGGATGCTTTTAAAAGTTGGTGTCTGCCCGTTTAACATTCTTTCGAAAAAGTTAAGCTTTTCTACTTTCGGGTTTCTGCTGAAAATTAAAAAAGTGAATGTACTGCCGGGTTTCTTTTTGTTTAACTGAAGCGTCTGAACATTGGCATTTGGAGAATCATCAGGCATAATGAGGTAGCCCAGAATGCCCATCACCATTAAAAGTAAAATAAAAACCAATCCGCCGAAAGCAAATTTATTCCGTTTAAACTTTAACCATACTTTTTTTGATGGGCTATTATCCATTATCTAACCATTCTGCCTTTCCAATTGTATTTGCCGCTGTTTCCTGCAATGCCGATGTAAACCATATAAATTACATGCAGCACATTTAAAACCGGTATTAAAATGAGTAAACTACGTCTTTTTGCAAAGCCGGTTACATCCCATAAAAATAATGTTTCTAAAACCATTTTAACCAATAATTGATAAAATGTGATCGCTAAAAAGCCCGGAACAAAAAGCCCGGTAATAAAATTTGCGAGAATAGAAAGATTAAAAATCCAAATCAGTACGCCCAATACGATAATGGCTTTGTTTTTATAACGGGTGCTTTTCGAGGCCCACCGCTTGCGCTGCTGTATAAACGAACCTAAGGTTTCTTTGGCATGGGTATATACAATGGCTTCCCTGTTTTTGAGGAAACCGATCTGATCTGGATATTTGGCTGCAATTTTATGCAATAGCAGCTCATCATCGCCCGATGCCAGATCATCTATTCCCTGGAAGCCACCAACCTCATAAAAAGTTGCTTTTTCGTAGGCCAAATTTGCACCATTACAGGTAGAGGGTTCCTTATTGCCAATGGTAGAGGCCCCTAAACCAATCAGATATAGAAATTCTAAAGATTGCAATCGCTCAAAGAAACTTTTCTCCTGAAAGTAAGCTACAGGAGAAGAAATCATTTTATAATTTTTCTGCTCGTACAGGTTTACAATGGTCGCCAGCCAATCGGCTCCCATCCTGCAATCGGCATCTGTAGTAATAATCAGATCGCCAGAGCAGGTACCTACTGCAGTTTGAATGGCCTTCTTTTTATATGAATTTAAGGCCCTGTCTTCATTTAGCCTGATCAGTTTCACATTCCTGTCTGCATAACTCAATACAATTTCGCCGGTACGATCGGTAGAGTGATCATCAATAATAATAATCTCTGTTAAAACTTTAGGATATTGCTGTGCAATCAGGTCATCAATGGTTTTGGTGATGTTCGCTTCCTCATCCCTTGCAGCAACGATAATAGAAACTTTAGTTTGCGGATCTGATTTTTGAGGCGTAAAATAGATCAGGTTATGCCATCCTCTAATAAAATTAAACACCAGAAAACCATAAATTAAGGTTAAAGCTGCGGATATAAGACTAATTAGATTTAAGATTTCCAAAAAAATTGAGTTTAAAAACGAAATAAGTGCCTAAGATAGCAGGAATTATAATATTTATGAGCCATATACTTGCAGTACATGCAATAACAGCTACATGTTGATCGGTTACATGTTTAAATAATTCAACCGCCGTAACACTTCTGATGCCTACATCAAAAAGATCTAAAGATGGTAATGCCGATTGAACCAAAAAGAGCAAACAGGTCATCATTATAATATCGGCATAATGCAAACCCGGGATCAACCAGATAAACAAAATGAAATATTGCGAACTAAATACCAGGTAGCGGGCACAACAGTATGTAATGATTTTAAACAGTTCTCTTTTTCGGTAGCGGCCCAAAATGCTGTAAAATTTCTTGTATTTCCTGGTGAATTTAATGGAGAGCAAAATCGCGTTTAACCAGCGGATATTAAAGTAAAAGACCAGGAAAAACAGACAGAAAAATACAGCCAGAAATACCACTGCAATAAACAGCACACGATCGATCGGGATAAACCGGTAAACAAAAAAACAGGCTGCAATAGCGCCAAAAACATTGGTTAGTACCAATTGACCGATACTGCCAACACTCATGGCTACAATGCCCACAATCCTTCTTTTAGGCGATAGGAAAAATACCCTCCCGCCATATTCCCCTAGCCTGTTGGGTGTAAAAATGGCCAGTGTTAATCCGCAAAATACCGATTCGATGGCACGGTAAAAGCTAATGGGCTCAATGTGGCTCATGAGGTATTTCCATTTTCCGGCCTCTAAAAACCAGTTTACAAACATCAATAACACCACGATACCGATTACCGTAATAATTTCTGTTTGCGGAATATCTTTTAACAGTGTACTGAAATCGTGAAGATTTTTATTCGCCACCAGCTTATGGTAAATAAACCAAAAAGCAAATATGACGATTGCAGCTTTGATGAGAAATGATAATATTTTTTTGTTCTTGCCTGTCAAGATTATCTTTTTAGTTTGCAAATATGCTTAATATTGCTGTAATGTTGAACGAAAAAAAGGAACGGGTTATTATGGGCATTGATCCAGGCACGGCGGTGATGGGTTATGGCGTAATTTTAGAGAAGGGAAATAAAACAGAACTGATCAGTTTAGGGGTGGTAAAGATGACCCATTTAGATGATCCATTCCTTAAGCTTCAACGGATATTCGAAAAAACAGTGGTTTTAATCGATCAGTATAAGCCTGATGTTCTGGCCATCGAAGCCCCGTTTTACGGTAAAAATATTCAGGTATTATTAAAACTTGGCCGTGCGCAAGGCATTGCTATTGCAGCCGCCCTGTCGAGAAATATCTCAGTTACCGAATATTCACCACGAAAGATCAAACAATCGATTACTGGTAGCGGCAATGCCACGAAAGAGCAGGTGGCGGCCATGTTGCAGCGCTTGTTGAATTTCAAGGAAACACCAGAGTTTTTAGATGCAACCGATGGTTTAGCCGTAGCGGTTTGCCATTCCTTTCAGAAAATTACCACAGGTGGTAAATCTAAAAACTATTCGGGTTGGGAATCCTTTGTAAGCGATAACAAAACCAAGGTTAAAGGTTTAGCGGTTAAGGTGAAGAAATAGTTCCAAAAGTTCCCGTCACCCTTACCTGAGTTAACGAAAGTTACGAAGTAAATTTATTTCGGGGTCTATTGTTAAATGTATATTTTAAAATGGCCCGTGCGAACACGGGCCATGGAGCGATAATGAAATAACTGTTTATTGCCTGGCCTGATCGATCATGTTTTGGTGGCCTCTTCCATCGCTAATTTATTTTTACGGATAAAATATTTTATAGTAAAGAAGATTGCAATACCCACCAGTATTAACATCCATAAATTAGAAATAGCAATTATAATCTCTTTAAATATGGTCCAGCCGTTTACAATACCTAACCAAAGCCTGTTTATAAATGCCGGACGGTAATCGTACAGATTGTCATTGGCAACAATCATCGTTTTAACCGTATTGTCCTGATAAAAATTAAGGGTAATGGTACTGAATTTTACGCGGCTATCGATTTGCATATTCTCGATTTTCTTATCCACATAATCATCTTTAATGTAAAGAGAAGATTCTACATTGGCACTTTTCTTCGTGGCTACTTTATTAATTTTTTCAATCGCATCAATCCTGTTCTGTGCCTTTAGTTTATTGGCGAGATAAGCGATACTCTGGTCATCCATTTTCATCGATTGGTTATCGACAAAGACAGCCATTTTTGCAATGGTATTGGTAAATTCGTCTAGTTTATCGGATGGAACCTTAGCCACCAGGTATCCCTGCGTACGATAGGAGGTAATTTCTTTTAGCGAGTCGGTAGATTGTTTAACCTTATCGGTTTCCTGGATAGAGCTTTCGATAGAAAACTCAGCCACCGTTCCGCCTTCTGCTTTGATGGTTTTACTCAGCTGTTCTTTGGTCTTCTGCACATCCTTAACCCGAAACCGCATATCAGCAGTTTTGACAATTTTCTCTACAGCGGTACTATCTGAGCTTTCTCGGTTGAGCTCTCCATTGCTTACAACATCGGCGCCGGCGTAGTCTTTTTTTTCAGCGTTACAGCCAAACAGAGCCAAAATTATGGCTATAGCAATAATATTCCTTTTCATGATTGTGTGTTTTTAAATAAATAATCATTTAAATATTTGCTTCAAATGGCCATAAGAAGTACAGCGTTTTGGTTAGCTTTTAACGCTGTGTTTTCCCTTAATACCAGAATTATATTTAGGTAACCCAATGTTGGGTTTGAAGTAGCGGGAAAGGAGTTTAAGGGGCAATTATGATAATCCTCACCGTTTTTTTGAAAAGCAGGTTACTGTGTGCATCGGTTCCGAAAGCCCTGCCATCCTCTTTACCTCTCTGCGTTCGGTGCCCGCTCCTGCCAGGTTTAAGTTACCCGGGCAGCCCTTTCTATCCTAAATCCCGATAGGAGCGAACACGTAGTGCAACGAAGTAAAGCGTATAGCGGGACTGTTTTAACCAAACTGCTTCTGAATTTGCTTTTCAAAAAAAAGACACACTAATTTTAATTTGAATGATAAAACAAAAAAGCCGGTCATGAATGAACATGACCGGCTTTATATTTTGATAGTAGAACGCTTATGCATCTAATATTTTGAATACACCTTTAATGGCAATAATTGCACCGATGAACAAAACAATCCAGGATGCTAAAGATACTTGCCACGAATCGTAAGCGAAACGTGCGTAAGTACCCACCATGCAAACCAGTACACCAAAAATCATTAATTTATAAATTCCTGGCTGGTTAGCCGTTTTCATACTTTCTGTATTGTGCTTTAATTCGTTGTTCTCCATAATGTTTATTTTTATGATGCTGCAAAAGTAATACTTATTGCTGAATAATTATAAAACTTAGTAACTTTTTAATCGTTCTAATCTTTGTTTCGCTTTATCCTGATCATTCAGTTTTTCTCCCTGATACAAAGGCTTTTCCCAATCGCCGTACATTGGGTTTGGTAATACGATATACTTTGTTCCAAACAGGTTCTGATTTGCGTTTACCTGGGCAAAGGTATTTTTATTTTCGCGATAAAAAATATTGCTGAAATCGCTTAAATTATCGCCACATAACAGGAGAATATCATGTGTTTCTTTAATTTTCTGACGGCGTGGTTCTTTATTTGAAGTTCCTTTCGAGACGATTAAATGTGCATCATCTGCATAGGGAAAGCCAAAGTGCTGTAGGTTTTTCAGTGTTGCATTATAATCCTTTTCATCGCGGTTACTCACATAAAAAGTTTCGATATGCTTTGATGCGGCAAACTTTAAAAAAGCCAAAGCACCCGGAACGGTATCGGCCTGCGCCAGATTGGTCCATTCGGTCCAGTCTTCGGGTGCATAACTTAGTCCTTTTTTAATTTCATGCCCCTGAAAAGCAGAATTGTCCAAAACGGTTTCGTCAATATCAACAATCACACAATTTGGTTTTTTACTGGTATCGGCCCATAATGCTTCTTTTAGCGATAAACGGGAAAAGTTATAAGCCTGAAAGCATAACGCCCTATACTCGCCCGACGTTTGCTGCCAAAGCACCGCATTGGTATAATCGCGGGCAGGGTTTTGGGCCATTACAAAAAATGGGGCAAGCAATAAGGCAATTAGGATATATTTTCTCATCATGTAAAATAAAGGACAAAGATAAGATTTAACCATTCAAAAAGCTTCCCCGATCGGTTTTTGATAAGATTAGCGTTTCTGCTTCCGGATAAGCTTGTGTAAAAGTTGTAGGAATTTTATTTTTACCTCTTTCGTTCCATTTAAACTCAACAGCTAATAATTTATCTTTCGTTTTTTCAATATAATCGATTTCCTGCTGCTGTGTAGTGCGCCAAAAAAAGCAATCTGCTTCCATTTGATGCTGATGTAAAAACTTCATCCGCTCTGCAATCATATAATTCTCAAACAATGCACCTACATCATTTCTGTTTGCGATTGAATTAAAATTACGCGTAATGGCATTCACAATGCCGGTATCATAAAAATAGATTTTCTTATTCTTTTTGATTTCATTACGCACATTGCCTGCAAAGGCTGGTAAAGTAAAAATCACAAAAGATTTTTCAAGTAAATTGATGTATTTGTCTACCGTTTTCTGATCAGCTTTTACCAATTGAGCCAACTCGGAAAAATTTACTTCGCTCCCGATCTGCAAAGCCAAAGCTTTTACTATTTTCTCGAACAGTAAAGGCTTTTTCACTTCTTCCAGGGCAAATAAGTCTTTATATAAATAACTGTCGGCAAGCAACTTTAAATGTTCTTCAGCATTTTGAGGATCATTAATGATTTCGGGATAAGAACCGTAAATTAAACGTTGTTCTAGGGATCTTTCTTCCGTAAGAAAATCGGTATTGTTTATCAATTCCGCATACGAAAAAGGCAATAACATCATTTCGTATTTTCTGCCCGTTAAAGGCTCGTTAATCTTTCCTGACAACTCAAAAGCCGACGAGCCTGTAGCAATTACCTGAACGTTTTTGAAACGATCTACAATAATTTTAATTAATAAGCCAACATCATTTATGCGTTGGGCTTCATCTATAAAAAGCATTTCATAATTACCAAGCAGCTGCGCAATTTGTGTGGCATTGGGCCTGGCTAAAGCTTCCCTCACATCTGCATCATCTCCGTTCAGGTACAATGTCCTTTTATCTACTTTGGCTAACAACTGCTCTACGAAAGTAGTTTTACCGGTTTGCCTTGGGCCAAATATAATAAACGCCTTGCCCTTAAAGAGCCTTGCAGAGGCATAATCCAATTGTTTCCTAATGATCATAGCAAATCTTTACCATACAAAAGTATAATAATTTTGGATTACAATCCGCAAAAACCATAATAATTTTGGATTACAATCCGCAAAAACCATAATAATTTTGGATTTACTTTAACATGGGTCATAAAAAAGCCCATTTCAATTCAGAAATGGGCTTTGGTAATTTTGACTGTTGACTAAAGGCTTCCGACTCTAGACTTGATCTTATCCGTTTAATGCTGCTGCACCACTTACAATCTCAGTTAACTCAGTTGTAATTGCTGCCTGACGTGCCTGGTTGTATGAAAGTTTTAAAGCTTTCAATAATTCTCCGGCATTTTCAGTTGCTTTATCCATTGATGTCATACGGGCACCGTGCTCAGAAGCATGAGAATCTAATACGGCTTTGTATAACTGAATTTTAATTGATTTAGGAATTAACTGCTCTACAATTTCTTCTTGAGAAGGCTCTAAGATATAGTCAACATTTGTTGTTTTCTTATCTGTTTTTAGATCAGCTGGGGCTTCTTCTGCTTTAGGTAAAGGCAACAACTGCTCCGTAGTAATAAATTGTACTGCTGCGTTTCTAAAACGGTTATAAACTACTTCTACTTTATCAAACTCACCTTTAATAAAACCAGCCATAATCGCATCCGAAATTTTAGTTACGTTTTCGAAAGTTAACGCCGAGTATACCTCGTTATTATTGCCAATAACATTGTATTTACGTTTTTCGTAAAAGTCTTGAGTTTTCTTACCGATAGAAATAATGCTCACATTACCGTTTTTCAACTGTTCGCTATATTTTTCAGCAATTAAATTGTTGGCCGCTTTAATTACGTTCATGTTAAAAGCACCAGCCAAACCACGGTTTGATGATACCGTAACAATTAAAACCTTATTGGGCTCACGCTCTTGGATAAAAGGTGATGAAGACCCTTCTAAACTTGCAGATAGATTACCTAAAATCTCTTTCAGTTTAGTTGCATAAGGACGTAAAGCGATAATTGCATTAGTAGCACGTTTCAACTTTGCTGCCGAAACCATTTTCATAGCCTTGGTAATCTGCTGTGTTGATTGTACCGATGCAATCCGGTTTCTTACTTCTTTTAAATTAGCCATTCTTTATTTGTGCGAAGAGCGTAGGGCGTAGCGCGCTTGGGTTACAAACGCTTTACGCCCTGCGCTTAGCTTTTTAATATTTACTTGAAATCTCTTTTGCTACTGTATCTAGAACACCAGTAATGCTATCATCAAATTTACCAGCTTTTAATGCAGCTAAAGTTTCTGGATGACGTAATTCCAATTGAGTTAAGAATTCAGTTTCAAATTCTTTAACCTTGTTAACCGGAACACTACGCATTAAGTTTTTAGTACCTGCGTAAACAATTGCAACTTGTTTCTCTACTGTAAATGGAGAGAACTGTGCTTGTTTCAACATTTCTACGTTACGTGCACCTTTATCTAATACCGATTTTGTTGCCGCATCTAAATCAGAACCGAATTTAGAGAAAGCCTCTAACTCGCGGTATTGAGCCTGATCTAACTTTAAAGTACCTGCTACTTTTTTCATCGATTTGATCTGCGCATTACCACCTACACGTGATACCGAGATACCTACGTTAATTGCCGGACGGATACCTGAGTTGAATAAGTTCGACTCTAAGAAGATCTGGCCATCAGTAATCGAAATTACGTTGGTTGGGATATAAGCTGATACGTCACCTGCCTGAGTTTCGATAATTGGTAAAGCTGTTAATGAACCACCACCTTTAACGATATGCTTAATCGATTCTGGTAAATCGTTCATTGCTTTTGCGATATCATCGTTAGCATTGATTTTTGCAGCTCTTTCTAACAAACGACTGTGTAAGTAGAAAACGTCACCTGGATAAGCTTCACGGCCCGGTGGACGACGAAGTAATAAAGATACCTCACGGTAAGCTACAGCTTGTTTAGATAAATCATCATAAACAATTAAAGCTGGTCTACCTGTATCACGGAAAAACTCACCAATTGCAGCACCTGCAAACGGAGCATAAAACTGCATAGGCGCAGGATCTGCAGCCGAAGCAGCAACAACAACTGTATATGGTAAAGCGCCGTTTTCTTCTAATGTACGTACAATATTAGCTACAGTAGAGTTTTTCTGACCGATAGCAACATAAATACAGAACACAGGCTGGCCTGCTTCATAAAATTCTTTTTGGTTGATAATGGTATCGATACAAACGGCAGTTTTACCAATCTGACGATCGCCAATAACCAACTCACGCTGACCACGACCGATTGGAATCATGGCATCGATTGCTTTAATACCAGTTTGTAAAGGCTCATTTACCGGCTGACGATAAATTACACCTGGTGCTTTACGCTCTAAAGGCATTTCGTAAGTTTCACCTAAGATTGGACCTTTACCATCTAAAGGCTCACCTAAAGTGTTCACTACGCGGCCAAGCATACCTTCACCAACTTTAATAGAGGCAATTTTTTTGGTACGTTTAATCGTATCACCTTCTTTGATCTCGTCTGAAGCACCCAAAAGTACCACACCAACGTTATCTTCTTCAAGGTTTAATACAATACCTTGTAGGCCGTTTGCAAATTCAACTAATTCTCCCGATTGAACTTTAGTTAAACCGTAAACACGGGCAATACCGTCGCCCACTTGCAACACGGTACCAACTTCTTCCAGTTCGGTTTCTGATTTGAAGCCCGCCAATTGCTGTCTGATAATTGCCGATACTTCGTCTGGTCTTACCTCTACCATAATTTTACTTTATATCTTTTTGTAAATGTTTAGTGCTTAGCGCATGGCGCTTGGCATTTATTCGCCATCCGCTTATCGCAATTCTTTTATTTGGCGTTTGGCGCACGGCGTTTTCCGCTATACGTTTATCGCCACGCGCTTACTGCGCAAATTCTTTTTTTAGTTTACTTAAACCGCTGGCAATACTTGCATCAAATTGCTTATCACCAACTTTCAATATAAAACCACCAATTAATTTTTCGTTAATTTTTTCGTTAACAATAACCTGGTTGGCGTTTAATTCTCTTTTTACAATCGCAACAATCTGCTCTTTAGCTGCAGGGCTTAATGCACTTGCAGTAGTTACATCAGCAGTAACAATACCTTTAATTAAGTTATATTGTTGAACGAACTGTTTTGCAGTGGCAAATAAAATTGCCGAACGGCCTTTATTAACTACGATCTTGAAAAATGAGATGGTTAGTTTACTTACTTTATCAGCAAAAATACCATTCAAAATACCTGTTTTTTTATCTAAAGGTACAATCGGGTTTTTTAATATTGCTTCTAGTTCAGGAGTTTCATCAACCACTTTTTCAAACAAAACCATATCATTATAAGATGCTTCCAGCGCATTGTTTTCAACGGCTAGGTCTATTAATGATTTGGCGTATCTGCTTGCAACTTTAATTTCTGACATATTCTTAGGTGTGAGATGTGAGATGTGAGATGGAAGATGTGAGAACGAATCTCCTATCTAATATCTAGTATCTCAAATCTATTTTCTCAAACTAGTTTAATTCAACGTCTTTTAACAAGTTAGCTACTAAAGTTTCTTGTTTAGCTTTATCATCTAACTGCGTACGTAAAACACGTTCTGCAATTTCTAATGATAATGAAGAAACCTGGTCTTTAACTTCAGCTAAAGCTGCTTTCTTTTGGTTCTCGATTTCGATTTTAGCTTTCTCGATCAATTTAGCACCTTCAACCTGAGCTTGTTTTTTAGCTTCGTTTAAGATACCATCTTTTAAGGTTTTAGCTTCCTTCAAAATTTCGTCACGTTCTGCACGAGCTTGTTGCATCAAATCTTGATTCTGACTGGTTAAACGAGCCATTTCTTGTTTGGCCAATTCAGCTTTGTTAAGTGCCTCATCAATGCTTTGCTCACGTTCGTGAATTGCACCTAAAATAGGTTTCCATGCAAATTTTCTAAGTAAGATCAATAAGCAAATGAATGCTAACGACGTCCAAAAAACCAATCCTATGCTTGGGGTTACTAATTCCATTTTATCTAATTTTTAAAAACAATCTTTTTAATAGGGCTGGGTAAATAACCAATCGTTAAATACCCAACCTAATTTCTTCAGTGATTATTAACCGTTTAAGCCTAATAATGCAACTACCACACCGAATAAAGCAGCACCCTCAATAAGGGCAGCAGCGATAATCATTGCAGTCTGAATTTTTGATGCAGCTTCTGGTTGACGAGCAATACCTTCCATTGCTTTACCACCTACTTGACCGATACCGATACCTGCACCGATTACTGCTAAACCGGCACCAATTGCCGCGATTGAACCTACCATAACTAATTTAATTTATATTAATTTGTAAAAAATAGTTTTCTATTAATGATGCTCTTCTACTGCCATACCAATAAATAAGGCAGTTAATAATGTAAAAATAAAGGCCTGTAAAAACGCCACCAGTAATTCTAACACATCCATAAACAATACGAATGCAACAGAAACCGGAGCAATAGCCAATGTTTCGAAAATAAAAATTAAGGATATTAAACTTAATACGATAATGTGACCAGCCGTAATGTTTGCGAACAAACGAACCATTAAAGCGAATGGTTTAGAAATGATACCAATTAACTCTACCGGAATCATAATCGGATACAACCAAAAGGGAACATCTGGTTTAAAGATGTGTTTCCAGTAATATTTGTTACCATTAATATTAACGATGATTAAAGTTCCCAATGCCATTACAAAAGTCAGGGCAATGTTACCGGTAACGTTAGCGCCACCCGGGAAAATTGGAATCAAACCAAATAAGTTGTTGAATAAAATAAAGAAAAACGTCGTCAATAAATAAGGCATAAACTTAGCGTATTTATGACCGATGTTTGGTTTAGCAATATCGTCTCTCACGAAAATGATAATTGGCTCCATAAAAGATTGTAAACCTTTAGGTGCTTTACCTACACGTTTACGATAAGAAGCTGCCACCGAAATAAATATTACCAGTATGACAAAAATCGCAACGAACATTGCAGCAACGTTTTTAGTAATTGAGAAATCTAAAACAGATTTACTCGCTTCCTCATCGATTTTTCCATCAGCACCAACCACTTTAATGTGGTCTTCTTCTAAACGATAGTTATTGTATTTACCGTTATAATCATGTTCACCATGATGAAAGTGACCAGAAGAGAAAAACTCTAAACCGTTAGCTGTATATAAAATTACCGGAAGAGGCAATGAAGTATGTCCCCAAAGGTGCCACATATGTGAATCAGCAATGTGCTCCATGATCACTTTAGTTGGCTCGAATTTTTCTTTACCATGGTTAGCAGCGCCATGCTCACCAGAAACTGCTTCGGCAGATCCGGCTACAACGCTATCAACAGGAACAACAGCGCTATCAACCTGAGCGAAAGTATCAATTTTGATAGATAAAAACGCGATTAAAAGCGTAAAAACAATAGTTAGCCTTTTAACTTTAGACACAAAAACTCGGTTACAATCCATTTATTGGCAGTTTTTTACTTTAAATTTTGGTGGCGCAAGTTACGTAACAAACAGTAAATTTCAAAGGCCGTAAACAATAAATATAAAGAAAAAAAATTAAGCATAAATATTAGCCCAATTCCCTTCGCTTTTATACTGTAAATCAATACAAAAGCCATACAAAAAATCATCTTCACTGCAATTGATCCCATAATAGCCATCACACCTACTTCAGGATCACGTTTTATACCGATATCAACAAGCATATAAGCCACGTAAGTTATGCCGGCCAAAAAGCCAAACATCACCCAAAAGTTATTCACGAACAATTGTTGATTAGGAAATACGACAGGTAAAACGGCAATTACACCTATTAATAGGCCAACGAAAATGAAATAGATACTGGTAAATTTGGCTAGAGTCAATGTATAATTTCTTAGCAGATAAAAACTCCGGCAAAGATAAGCTTTTTAGTATCATTAAGTAGTGCAAAGCAGAATTATTATGAGGTTGATTAATTGGTTAACTGTTGAATTGGTTAACTGGTTAACTGAAGCAAGGGCTGAACCGTAAACTGCCAACTGAAAATTGCCAACTGTAAACTGCCAACTGTTAACTGCCAACTGCCAATTGAAAACTGCCAACTGAAAACTTACGGTTTAGTCGCCTGCCTGATGGCCTGATATAATGCAATCCCCACCCCTGCCAAAGCAAAAGCAGCAGTAATTAAATTAGTTTTGCTGTTTCTGTGCTCATCGATCTTGTAACCTATAAAAGTAAGAAGGCTAATGGTGGCAATCATTTGGAAGCCAATAGCAGAATATTTGGCGGCTGCATTTACCTTTTTCTTTGTATCTTCTTCTTTCGGATTTTCCATTTTTTAATGCAATAATTAAATTAACTTTGAATAATTAAAATTTGTTGCCAAATAAAATATTTTTCTACATATATTGTTTATTGTATATCCACCTAAGAGATTTATCATACTTGAAAAATTACGCTAACAAAAACTTAAATCCCTTCCTCATCCTTATAAGTGTCCTCCTTATTTATGGCTGTGTCGCAAATAAAGATACAGCAGTAGATCGCAGGTTTCAAAACTTAACGGCAAGGTATAACTATATCTATAACTCCAACGTTTTACTAACCGAGTATAATGAGAGCCTGTTACAAAGTTATGCAGATAATTACGAAAAAACCCTGCCTGTTTACCTTGATCCCGAGCCTCAGGTAAATCTGGTACTTACACCAGGTGTAGCCAATAAACAGCTCGATGATGTTATTACCAAAGGACAAACTGTTATAAACGATAAAAGTTTTAGTAATTATATTGATGATGCCTACATGCTTTTAGGCAAGGCGAATTACTTAAAAGGCAACTATTTTATTGCGTCAGAATACTTTGATTATACGGCTAAAACCTATAACAACGATTTAAAAACATTTATTATGGCTATGAACTGGAAAGTACGTAGCCAAATGCAATTAAACAATATGGTGCTGGCCGATAAAATTCTCGACACCATGTTGCGTGCTTCTGATGAGCTAAAAAAAGATCTGGCAGAACCTTTGGCTACTGCCGCACAGATGCGCATTTACCAGAAACGCAATAAGGAAGCAATCCTGTTTTTAGAGTCGGCAATTGCACTTCCAGCCGAAAAACAGCTCCGTATACGCTGGCGCTTTATCCTTGCGCAGTTGCAGGAAAAAGAAAAAAATCTTCAGGATGCTTATGCCAACTTCACCAAAGTTGAAAAAAGCAACGCCCCTTTTGAAATGTATTTTCATGCCAATTTAAACCGGATTAAATTAAAAGCATTATTAAGCGGCGTAAACCTGAACAAAGAGGAACAGCTTTTAGCATTACTTAAAGACGATAAAAACTTCGATTATACCGACCAGATTTACTACCAGGTTGGCGAACTTTTTTCGGCAGAAGGAAACTTTGTAAAAGCGGAAGAAAATTACCAAAAATCGGTTGCAAAAAGTACCAGAAACCAAAATCAAAAAGCCTTGTCGTACTTAAGAATTGCTGATTTAAACTTTAAAGAATTTAACAACTACATTAAAGCAAAGTTGTATTACGATAGTACGGTAATGATTTTGCCTAAAAACTTTCCTGATTACGACAACATTGTTAAAAAAGCCGATAATCTGAAATATTTGACCGACAGGTATACCATTATTGCAAAGGAAGATACCGCCCAGGCCATAGCTAAACTTCCTGCTGGAGAGCGTGAAGCAAAGGTTAAAGCTTATTTAACACCAAAAGTTGAGGTGAGCAATACCGGAGGAGTAATCAGTAACCAGTATTTAAACGACCCCGATTTTCCTAATCAATCGTTAAACGCCTCGAACAAAATTGGCGGAAATACTTTTTATTTTAATAATAATGCAGCGATTAGCAATGGCTTTGGCGATTTTAAGAAACGTTGGGGCAACAGGCAACTGGAAGATAACTGGAGACAAAGCACCCGGTCTTCTGCTCAGGAAACCAATCAGGTTTTGGCAGGCGGAAATGTAGCCACCGGAGTAAAACCCGCAAATGGAGAAACCAATCAGGCTGCACAGGACCAAACTTCATTAGAAAAACAGTTTTTAGATGGCCTTCCTACTACTCCGGCATTATTGGCCACATCTGATCAGAAAATTATCGATGCTTATTTCGAAATCGCCAGCTTTTATCAGCAGGAACTGAACGATAAACCAGAAGCAAACAAAATATACCTGGAACTGATTAAAAGATATCCGGATAACAATCATTTAGTTGCCATTTATTACAGTTTGTACCTTAATTATAAAGGTACAGATGAGATAAAATCAGATCAGTACAAGCAGTTGGTGCTTACGAAATTCCCTGAATCTAACTTTGCCAAAAACATTTTAGATCCATCCTATTCGGCCAAACAAACTGAAATGGAGAACATTGCCATCAACAATTATAATGTGACTTTTGATGCCTATGCGAAAAAAGATTATGCAAGTGTGGTAAAACAGGCTAACGATAACATCACTGCTTTTCCAAACAATGATCTTGCACCGCAGTACGCTTATTTAAAAGCAATTGCCATTGGCCGTACAGCAAAAGTTGATCCCCTGCTTACCGAATTTAACCAGATTACCACGCTTTATCCAAACGATAAAATTATAACGCCTTTGGTGCGCGATCATTTAAAATATATTGAAGCGAACCTGGAGGAATTTAAACAAAGGCCACTTGCCCTGGTTGATTTCGATGCCAACGCACCACGTTTTGTAAGCCAGGCTACCCCAATTGCCGTTCCAACAAAACCTTTGGTAACCGATAATGCAACCGTAAAAACGGCAGAGCCTGCTCCTGTAGCCAAACCTGTTGATGTTAAACCTGCTGATCTTGCCAAACCGGCCAGCATTTTTAGTGCAGCTAAATCAGAAGAATACTATTATGTAATCGACGTAGCGGATGCCACTTTAACCTTAAGTTCATCGCGTTTTGGAATAGGACAATTTAACCGTGGCAATTATCCTGATAATGATTTGGAACATAAATTGGTAGAGTTAGATAATGATCAGCTGATTTACATTACAAGTTTTATCGATTTGGAAGATGCTAAACTTTACGAATCGAGTATTACAGGCCAATTAAAGAACATTATGAAAGTTCCGGCTAACTTATATAAAGGTTTTATCATCAGTAAAGAAAACTTCGAAAAACTAACAGATCGCTCACATATTAATGCGTATCTGGAGTTTTTAAAAGACAATTACAAATAAGGAGCATGATTTGAGCCGGTGGTGAAAAACCTGTTCTATAAAAAATTAATAAATTTGCATCCAAAATCTTCTATTCTGGAGATTAATGGAAAATAACAATACAAAATGAATAAGTCCCTTTCTGCACAAGAAACAAAAAGATATAGTTTAATCATCTGGAAAATATTAATCGGGGGAATTGCCCTGTTTGCGATTTTCATTTCGATGATCGGTTTGGGGCTTTTTGGTGCATTACCTTCCTTCAGAGATATCGAACACCCTAAAAGTAATCAGGCTTCAGAAATTATTGCTGAGGATGGTCGTCCCTTAGGTACTTATTTTGTTCAGAACAGATCGAATGTGACTTATAAGGAAATTTCTGAAAATGTAATTAATGGATTAATCGCAACAGAAGATACCCGTTTTAAAGAACACTCGGGCATCGATTTTAAACGTACTTTTACCATCATCGGTTACAATTTAATTGGCAAAAAACAAGGTGCGAGTACCATTACACAGCAATTGGCTAAAAACCTTTTCCCAAGAGAATCGAACCTGAATTTTTTCTCCCTGGTATTAACCAAGTTTAAAGAGTGGATAGTTGCCGTTAAATTAGAACGGAACTATACCAAAGAAGAAATTATTACCATGTATTTAAATACAGTCGATTTTGGTAACCAGGCTTATGGCATTAAATCGGCCGCAAGGGTTTATTTCAATACCACGCCCGATAAATTAACCTTAACACAGGCAGCAACTTTAGTGGGCATGCAAAAAGGGATTACCATGTATTCGCCAACACGTCATCCTGAGCGCTCGAGAGACCGTAGAAATACCGTAATGGCGATGATGGTTAAATCTGAGCTCTTAACCCAACAGGAATTCGATGAGCAAAAAGAGAAACCTTTAAACCTGCATTTTAATGCCGCAACCGTTAACGATGGTATTGCACCTTACTTCCGTTCTGTATTGAAGAATGATATCAAAACCATTTTTCAGGAGCAGTCGATTACCAAACCTGATGGCACACCTTACGATTTAGATCGCGATGGTTTGAAAATTTATACCACATTGAATTATGATATGCAGGTATACGCCGAAGAAGCGCAAAAAGAATATATGAAGATTCTACAGGCGCAGTTTATCGCCAGCTGGAAAGGCAGAAACCCTTTTAAAGATAAAGCTTTACAGATTGAACAGGGTATTAAACGCTCTGATCGTTACAAATCGTTAAAACTGGAAGGTAAATCGGACGATGAAATTAAAGACGATTTTAACACCAAAACAGAAATGACCATTTTTACCTGGAAAGGTAATATTGATACGGTAATGAAACCGATCGACTCTGTGCGTTATTATAAAATGTTGTTGCGCAATGCGATGATGACGATGGATCCAACCAATGGCCATGTAAAAGCATGGGTTGGCGGGATTAACTATGAGCATTTTAAATACGATCAGGTTAAAATGGGCACCAGACAAGTGGGCTCAACTGCAAAACCATTTACTTACGCCGTAGCTATTGAAAATGGATATTCGCCATGTTACACCGTACCCAACGTGCCAGTAACGATTGATGGCTATGGAGAACCATGGACGCCAAGAAACTCAGGCAAACCTTTACCTGGTAATATCACTTTACAGAAGGCATTGGCCTACTCACAAAACTTTGTTACCGCTTATTTAATGAAACAGGTTGGTCCGGTTGCGGTATCTACCTTAGCGACCAAAATGGGAATTCCTAACGTTCCGGCGTTTCCATCCATTTGTTTGGGAACATTCGATTCGTCGATTTATAATATGGTTGGCGCATATGGTGCTTTTGCAAACAAGGGAACCTATACCAAACCCATTTATTTATTAAGAATTGAAGATAAAAACGGGGTGGTATTGTTTTCTCAAAAGGAGATACCAAAGCCGATTATGAGCGAGGAAGTTGCCTATATAATGACCAGAATGCTTAAAGGTGTAGTCACCAACGGAACCGGTTCGAGATTAAATTATAAATACCATGTAAATGCACCAGTAGGTGCCAAAACAGGAACGACGCAGAATAACTCTGACGGCTGGTTTATGGCCATTACCCCTCAATTGGTAACTGGCATCTGGACGGGCTGCGAAGATAGGGCATTCCACTTTATCAGTACCAATCAGGGTGAAGGTGCCAATACCGCGCTACCAATTTTTGCAGGTTTTATCAAAAGAGTATACGCCAATCCTGCTTTAAAAATTAGTCATGCTGATTTTGAGGCACCAAAATCAGGTGTTTCCATCACCTACGATTGCAATCAATACCAGCAACAGGAAGAAGGCGCAACCGAATTGGATGAGAAGTTGGGATTCTAGGTACTATAGTCATTCCAAAAGTTTTCAGGTAAACTATTCGAGATAAATATTAAATTTGTAATAGAAAATTGAAATATATGAGAGTTACACTAGAAATATCAAATTTTGATGAGATGGAAAAACTCCTTTCTTTATTTCAGACTATGAAATTAGAAAATATTAAAATAATTTCTTCACAGCAGGATAGTAAGCCCAATATATTAAAAGGGGATAAAGCACTTAATCCTAAAGAACTTTTTGGTATATGGAAGGACTCACCAAGAAATTTAGAAGATATAAGGGATAAAGCATGGGATCGTAAAAAATAATTATGATTTTGTGTGACACTAATATTTTAATACATGCTTTCAATGGTAATACCTCAACCATCGAAATATTGGAAGAAATAGGTTTCAAAAACATTCTGCTCTCATCAATTACGACCATGGAACTTTTGCAGGGCATGGGAAATAAAGTAGAGCTAGCGCAGATGAAGAAAAAGATCAAGTATTACGATATTATCCATTTTGACAACTATATATCTCAGAAATCCGTAGAACTTATCGAAAACTTCAAACTAAGTCATCATCTTCAAATACCAGATGCAATCATTGGGGCAACAGCTATTGTAAATAAAATTGAATTGTTTACTTATAACAAAAAAGATTTCGATTTTATGCCTAACATTATTCTTTATTAAAAATTACCTAATTTTTGCTCCTTTAATTTCCCATGAGCAGTTTCGACCATAAAACAGCATTAACCGCAATTCCGCATAAACCCGGTGTTTACCAATATTGGGATGCTGATGGAAAGCTGATGTATATTGGAAAGGCTAAAGACCTGCGCAACCGTGTGGGCTCTTATTTTAATAGTGACAGAAACCAGTTTAATGGCAAAACAAGGGTACTGGTATCCAAAATACGTAAAATTACTTTCACTATTGTTGATACGGAGATTGATGCCTGGTTACTTGAAAACAGCTTAATTAAAAAACATCAGCCAAAATTTAACATCAACCTAAAGGATGATAAAACTTATCCATGGATTATTGTTAAAAACGAGAATTATCCCCGAATCTACTGGACAAGGAAAGTGATTAAAGATGGCTCTACCTATTTTGGCCCTTATGGCTCGATAGGTATGATGCATACTATTTTGGATCTGATTAAGGAAACGTATCCGTTACGTACCTGCACTTTGCCCTTAACAGAGAAAAATATCGCTGAAGGAAAATTTAAAGTTTGTTTGGAGTATCAAATCGGCAATTGTAAGGGCCCTTGTCAAAACTACCAGACCGAAACCGACTACGATAAAAACATAGGGGAGATCAAAGAAATCCTGAATGGCAAAATCGGAAATGTTATCCGTGACGTTAAAGGAATCATCAAATCAGCTTCAGAAAACCTGAACTTCGAACTGGCGCATCAGTATGCAAGGAGATTAGAAGTACTGGAGAAATACCAGAGCAAATCAACCGTGGTAAATAGCGCCATCACCAATGTAGATGTAGTCAGTATTGCATCAGATGAACGTTATGCTTTTGTGAACTACCTGAAGGTGATGAACGGAACGATTATTCAGACGCAGACCATCGAGGTTAAAAAACAGCTCGACGAAAGTGATGATGAGATTTTAACCCTGGCCATGTTAGAGTTCAGAACGAAATTCAAAAGTACCTCTAAAGAAATTATTGTTCCTTTTGAGCCTTCGTTAGAAGATGAAAGTTTAAAATTTACCGTTCCTAAACTGGGCGAAAAGAAAAAACTCTTAGAACTTTCGCAGAAGAATGTATTGTTTTTCAAAAAAGAGAAACTCAATCAATACGAAAAGTTAAACCCCGATTTACGCACCGATCGTATTTTAACGACCATGCAGAAAGATCTGCGCTTAACGCAGCTTCCAAAACATATAGAATGCTTTGATAACTCCAACTTTCAGGGAAAATATCCGGTTTCGGCGATCGTTGTTTTTAAAGATGCAAAACCATCAAAGAAAGACTACCGCCATTTTAATGTGAAAACGGTAGAGGGTCCTAACGATTTCGCGACTATGGAAGAAGCTGTTTTCCGTCGCTACAGGAGAATGTTAGATGAAAACCAGACTTTGCCTCAGCTCATCATCATTGATGGCGGTAAAGGGCAGCTTTCGTCGGCCGTGAAGAGTTTAAAGTTATTGGGTATAGAAAACAAAGTTACCGTAATTGGTATTGCCAAACGTTTGGAAGAACTGTTCTATCCTGGCGATTCCTATCCATTGTATCTTGATAAAAAATCAGAAACCTTAAAAGTGATCCAACAGCTCCGTGATGAGGCCCACCGCTTTGGGATTACCTTCCACCGCAAGAAACGGGATCAGGGGACACTTAAAACAGAACTCGAACAGATTGAAGGTATCGGTAAAACTACTGCGGATAAATTGCTCACCCATTTTAAATCGGTTAAAAAAATCAAAGAAGCTACCGAGAAAGAGCTGGCCGAAATACTGAACAAAAAGCAGGTCATCACCCTTCAGGCTTATTTTAATCAGGAATAACGCTTTTAATCCTCATTCTTTTTGAAAAGCAATCTCAATTTCTATCATATAGTCGAAACGATATAAACAAAAAAAGCTCCGACTTTCATCGGAGCTTTTTCGTAATATTTAGTATTCCCAAAGGCCTTGTTCGTAATCAAGAACAGATTTTTTAATCCTTTCTGATTCGTACAACCTTTCTCGGGGATCGGTAATAATATCTCTGATCTTATTGTCGCCAGGATTTGACTCTTTTACAATGTAGCTGCTGAATAAGCGGCGGATAAAGAAATCATCGAAACTCAATGAAGAAGCATCGTTATTGGTATTGATCAAACGTTTCTTCGTTAAAATCTCCCTCGCCTCCGGATAGTACACCCAAAATACCGGTTGCCATTGTTTAGAAACCTCATTGTATTTTAATGGTGCTATACCTACAATACGCGGTTCGAAAACAGAACGTTTGGTATCAAAAATCCAGTCTTCTTTAATTCTGAATTTTAAGAATAACTCCGGGTTAAAATCATTAACTACCGTAGTAACCGTTCCGGTTTTATTGTTCGAAACCTCTGCTGTTCCTAAAGCCGATTTGGCTGCAGAATCTGCCGACATTGGATTAAGAAACGCATCATCTTCGTTCAACGCACTGTCAATTGGCGAGTATGCTGTTAGTTCATCTTTCTTAATTGCGGCAATTAATACATCAATCAGGCGAGATTTAGGCGATTTTAAGGCCGAGTTAACCGTATCACGTAAATCGATTTCTCTCCAGATCCGTTTTGCATAAAAAACATCCTCTTCTCTCACATCTGCCAAAGGAACCATTTCAGTACTGTCAATGTCCTTACGGGCATAAAAACCATCTTTAGGTGGTACCTTAAGTTTCTTTTTAGCTGTTTTAACTGGAGCTTTCACCGTGTCTGCCACAGGAGGTGCGGCAACTACTGGTGCAGCTTTCTTCGGTGCTAACCTGGTAGGCTTTTTTTGTGCAAAAGCAAACGTGGTTAACAACACTAAAATAGCAATACTTAAAATCCTTTTCATCTTCTTTTTATTTTACGCTAAACGCTAATGAAGGCAAAATTTTCTGACGGCCATCTGGGCCTATCGAAACAATATCTTCAAAAAACACTCTTGTACCTGGTGTAATCGAGTTTATTGCACCTTTAACCGCACCTGCGAAACTTCCACCGCTACCTGGAATGGTAACAGCATCAGAACGCGGTTTGATAATTGTTAACTTATAACGTTGTATCTTAAACTTCACATCGAAAGGAAAATCGTCAAGATCTGCCTCAATTTCAGTTTCACTTTTTAATTGTACTGAAGCTACATCGCCTCCAGCGCGGCCACCAACTTTAGCTACCGGAGTAGGAATCCCTTTAACCCTGAATTTTTGTGAGCCTAAGCTAACGGTTTTACCGGCATTGTTTGCTGATACATTGATAGAAACATCTTGTCCAACCAGGCTTCCCGGAACTTTAACATTGTAGTTCCCGTTGCTACCAGACATTGAACCGCCAGAAATGGAAGCACGAATACTTTCTAATGGAAAACCTGCTGCCGATACCGTAAATGGATTCGGAATACCGGCATAAATTACATTCAGTTTTGTTGAAGAAACCGATGCAGATGGTTTCGCTACCTGATAAGTTTGTGGTTGGGTTTTGTATTCCTTTACCTGACCATCGGTTTGGCGAACACGAACCGTACCTACCCAGGTAAACTGACCAACACTGCTGGTACCACCGCTATAAGTTCCCTTACCATCTTTAACCGATAATTTACTTCCGTTAACGGTAATATCAGGAGTAGATCTCGAATCACTAGCGGTTAAAAATACTTCAGCAGTATAAGGTTGTCCTTGAATTACATAAGAAGTAGGTGCTACTGCAACTGCCGCAAACTGATCCAAATTAACCTGTGCTTTATCCATATTTCCGAATAATTTTTTAACCACCTCTGCTTCAGCATTTTTAGTATCAGTTTGCAGTTTGGTTAAAATAGTCATTGCAGCAGTTAAAGGCGTTCCCTCACCAAAATAAGTTTCCTGCCAGTTTCCTTTTCTTTTTCTTGCCGGATCTTTAGCTTCAAGAGAGAATGATACGTTTGCCCTATCAGCCGGATCTAATAAAGAGATTAATTTTTCGCGCGTGGCGTTAATTCTCTTTTTCAACTCATCCGCTTTCTTTTGATTGATCATGATATTCTGTGCAATATCCTGATTTGATCTATTTACCAAATCCTCGGTTTCCGGATCTATTCCATCACCTGCCTGGGTAAATTCTTTTTTAATGCTTTCAATATAATTATTTAAGTCATCAGCTGCCTTCTGCGCCTGTTTTGCCTTATCGTAAATTGGCTGGGCACGGGCTGGCTCTTCTTTCAACTTCGAATTTTCGAAGGCAGAAAATAACTGATTAATACTTGTATTTACATTGTTTTTAGAGGTATCCAAACTATCGTTGATATTTTTGAATGCATCTAAAATGGTATCTGATACGTTTAAGGCGAGCATAGCCAACAATACCAAATACATGATATTGATCATCCGCTGCCTTGTTGTTTCTTTTCCGCCTGCCATGTTTGATGTAGCTTTTCCTTTAAAAATTAAAAACTAAACAAATTATACACGTGGGCCGTTCATAGCCGATAACATATTGCCATAAATTGCATTAAGCGATGATAGGTTTTTAGCCAACTTATTCACCTCTTCTTTAAACTGTTTCGAATCTTCCATCGATTCGTTAAAGTTTTGCATGGTTAATGATAAGTTTGAATAGAACTTATTCATCGATTTTAGATGCGCGCTTGAATCTTGCAATTCTAATTCATATACTGCATTTAAAGCTGATAAATTCTTAGCTAAATTGTTCACCTGATCATGGTAAGCCTGAGAATCTACACTGCTCTCGCCCATTGCTTTCAAATTAGCTGTAGCTTTATCAAAAGATGCACTTAAGTTATCAAAACCAGCTGAAGCTGTTTTAATTTTGCCAGTAAATTCGTTGGTTGCGGTAGATGCATCTGCAACATTAGAAATCGTTGCCACTTTATCACCAAAAGTACGTAAACCAGATCCTAAGCTTTCAATCAATTCAGGACCGATTTTAGCATCTGATAACATTTTATCTAAAGCTGCTGTATTCGATGCAGTTGCTGCCACTGGTCTGGCTGATGCAGTTGGTAACTCGCCTTTAAAATCTGCTTTTAATTCAGGGTAAACTCTTTCCCAAGCTGGTTCTGGCTCTGGCGGGAAAAATCCTGTTAAAAAGAATAAAAATGCTTCTACACCAAGACCAAGACCGATCATGTAGTTACCCAAAATTCCACCAATGTGTAGAATTTTAAATAACGCTCCGATAATTACAATACTTGCTCCCCATGAAATCGCTACGTGTAACCAGCCTGGTTGTTTCTTTGCTGCCATAAAATTTTGATGTTTTTCTTTAGTTTTTAGTTTGTTTGGTTTAATGTCTTAAGTCGGTACCAGGGTAAGATGAAACGCATCTGAAACCAATATATGATCTTTGTGTATCCTGATATTCGTATGTTGCTACAGCGTTTTGTAGAAAATAACCGGTGTCTTTCCACGAACCGCCTTTTACAACTTTACGTTTTTTGTATTTACTGTCGGTTGCGCCGGCATCATAAGTAAAATTCGGGTTCAAATCGTGTAATAACGGGCTTGCACCTTTATTGTAAGCGGTTAATGTCCATTCAGAAACATTACCTGCCATGTTGTACAAACCATAATCATTAGGGAAATACGACCTAACACCTACCGTATAAATACCACCATCGCTCGAATAATCGCCACGGCCTGGTTTAAAGTTAGCTTGTAAGCATCCCTTTGTATTTCTGATATAAGGACCGCCCCAAGGGTATTTGGTTTTGGTATTACCACCTCTTGCTGCATATTCAAATTCAGTTTCAGCTGGTAATCTGTAATCTGATCTAGATCCTACAGGTAATTTTCTTGCTGTAGCAACGCCATCATATAACCTGGTTCTCCAGTGAGAGAATGCTTTTGCCTGTTCCCAGCTTACACCAACCACAGGATAATCATCATATGAAGGGTGGTTGTAATAACCCCGCACCATCGGATCGTTTTGTGAATAAGAATAATCTGTTTTCCAAACCATTGTATCTGGATAAATGGCAACGGTATAACGATCGATATAATCCTGGCGTTTGCTGTTTGGATCTTTATGTCCGATAGCGGCTTTCTCCATATTTAATTCGGCATAAGAATATTCGAATTTACGAACATCTAATTCCTTTTTTCCCGGAAGCGCATCTAAACCTGAATAATACATCCCATCTAACTGGCTCACCTGAGCAGCGGCTGCGCCTCTACCTTTATTACGCCAAATGTTGGCTCCGTTTGGCCCAACTTTTTTCCAGTCGATGTATTTCTCCCCACCAACAGCAGCTGCGGCATTTCCTCTCGGGGTAATCATAAATTGTTGAGGGTTACCCATCATCGCAATCGCAATCGAATCGCGTACCCAATTGGTAAACTGGCGATATTCTGCATTGGAAATCTCCGTTTGGTCCATAAAGAACGCACTAATGGTTACCATTTTACTTGGCCCATTCTGAGAGAAAGTGATATCTTCATCCGAACCTCCCAGAGGCGTATGCCCTGGTGGCACGTAAACCATTCCTAGTGGGATTCTATCGTTTTTGAATTTTCGGTTATAAGCACCAACCAGCTCGCCTTGGCCGCCATGACCACAGCTTGCTAGCATTACAGTTATACCTACAATAGCTAGAAGGTAGATTTTCTTCATATTTTTTATAGTGTGCACAGCACGATTAGGAGCAATTTTATCAAAAATCACTGAAATTATCAACAAAAGCAAATATTTTACGTTAAATCATCACTCAAAGGCAATTAAAGTTAGATTAACTTTTTTCCAACAACCTTATATTTTGTGCAATAAAATGCGTAACTCTCTTATTAACAGTAAAGTTACGCATTTATTGTATTGACTTAAAATAAATTATTAATCGTATTATTTATTAGATATTTTGATGTAATTTTCAATAGCCATCGTCATAGATGGAACGCCCGGGGTTGGCGCAGCAATATCCACGATCAGATCCATATCGGTACAAGCCTTACTTGTGTTGGTTCCAAAAGCGGCAATCCGGGTATTATTCTGTTTAAAATCGGGGAAATTTTTAAACAAGGACTGAATACTTGAGGGACTAAAAAACGCAATAACATCGTAGAACACTTCGGCTAAATCAGATAAATCGCTCACCACTGTTTTAAACAAAACAGCAGGGGTAAAATTATACCCGCTTTTTTCCAAAAACTTCATCGTGTCTTCGGTAGCCATATCAGAGCAAGGGTATAAAAACTTCTCGTTGGCATGCTTTTTTAGTACCTCTGCTAAATCTGCTGCAGTTTGTTTACCAAAAAAGATTTTGCGCTTACGATATTGAATGTACTTCTGTAGATACAAAGCAATGGTCTCAGAAAGACAGAAATATTTCAATTCTGCCGGCACTTCATAACGCATTTCTTCACAGATTCTGAAAAAATGATCGGCTGCATTACGGCTGGTAAAAATTACCGCTGTAAAATCGGCCAGGTTAATTTTATCCTTTCTAAAGTCTCTTGCGGGTACACCTTCAACGTGAATAAAGGACCTAAAATCAACTTTTAAGTTGTGTTTTTTGGCCAAATCGTAGTAAGGAGATTTTTCTGTTTCAGGTTTTGGTAAAGTAACCAAAATACTTTTTACTTTGCGGATTCTAGAGTCGTTCTTTTCTTGCATTTTCCTTTTTCCTGCTACAGTCCTATCGTTTTAATTAGTATTAGGATAGGACATATTTCGAGGGCGCAAAAGTACAAAAATAAATGCATTCTAGAAAACTTATTATTAGAAAGTATCGTTATACCTGCCCGTAATAGTTGAAAAGCAAAAATAATGCCTAACAGCAAGAATGCCAACACGATATAAACCGCACCGTATTTAAGTGGTGATAGGGCAAAAGCAACAACTAAAGGGATAAACAGCAGCGATGCATTGAAGTAGCTGAGGTACAAAATGGAGATGTATTCGCCCACTGGCTTCTGCACATTAAACAGGTAACCCAAAAAGCGTAAAAGAACCAGTTTAAGGGCATAAAAAACAATGATAGTAATCGATATACTAAAGAAAAACTTAAATCCGTCTTTAGCCTGATACATGTCATTCCACTGGGCAACCAGAAAAAAGAACATCCCAAAAACGAAACCAAACTGCACAAACAGCAACAAAAACGGCCACGAACTAAACAGGTTATCTTCTTTATTGATATTGTTTAGAATCCGGTTACTAAAAAACGATTGCACAATGGCCGATAATTGTTTAGAAAAAGCATTTTTTAGAATCGCAAAAATAATGAGCATACCAAAAATAAATCCAAGCAAACCAACATTACCTTTTGGAATTTTTGTACCCAATTGATAAGGATTTGCCTTTTTCTTTAAGTGCTGGTATTTCTTCTGCCAGGCCAGTAAATCGAGTTTAGGGAAAAGATATTCCTTTTCGATGGTATCGAGCAGTGCCCCTTTATTGATTAAACTATCTGGCAGCACCCAGGTATGACGAACAAGCGAATCCGTTGAAAATTTCTGCCTGGCCAGTGTTGCCGAATCGGGACGATACCTTCTATACTGGTACTGATTTACCGTTACGCTATCTGTTTGAACAGGAATTTCTTGTGCTGCTACAAAATGGGTAGAACATAAAAACGCGAACAAAATGAAAATGAATTTCGGCATGCTGTAAATCAAAACTTAAGGATGCAAAAGTAGCTGAATAATCATTGTTTACCTAAAGAAAATAAGTTGATTAATTAATAACTTTAGCAATAATGGAAAAACAGTACGATATTTAATTTTAATAATGTCCAATTCAAAGAAGAAAACGCCAATAATCGGAATAACAACTGCAACTTCAGAAAAGTTAGATAAAAGACGATGGAACAAAACCTTTAGAAGAATCTCAAAAATCCTGATTATTAAACAGAAAGGGCTACCGCATAAAATTTCAGCTGTTACAAATGTTTGGAATGGAGATAAAGATGGAAAAAGATATATAAAAACTTACAGCAGCAAAGAAATGCGGAAGTAATTTCAATCAAGCATTACCATAAGTAAAGCTATTACTTGACAAAAACAACAATAAAGTAAAGCTATATCTTTACTTTTTAACATGAGTTCGATTAATAAATATGGCTTAAAATTTAAGTATCTAAACGCATAACCGTCCTTAGGAAATAAAATTTATAGATTATTTACCTGATCAATTTTCGCCACGATACTATTAAATGAATCAGTGTAGCTTTTCAAATCGGGGCTTATCCATTCCAGAATATCATGAATATCGTCTAAAACCTTGCGTGCCAAACTAAATTCTACAGTATTCCCCGAAAAACATATTGGCTCATTATGATAAATACGGTTTCTTAAAGTTCTTATTCGCAAAAGCTTTGCAGCAAGCGCAGAACGATTAATATTCTGAGGTTTATGTATAAAAGCATTGAGTGGGGCACCGCCGACAAGTATATAATGGTGATTATCAAAAAAAGCTGTCCAAAAACCGAATGTTTGTTCAGCAATTAATCGACTTGCTGTAACCACATTTCTTTTTCTTCTAATTTCAACCTCCCCCTTATCTACCTGGCCTTTTAGATAATATCTTGACGGGGCTAGAGAAAGGTGGCTCATAAAGCCGCTTTTTTGATTAATTATCCAATCATTATCCGCAAAATGTGCTGCAATTGTATTATAAACGGCATTTCTAAGAAAGGTTTCAAACAGATTCATTATGGGATAAAAAGCTTGGCAAACACGAAGATTTATCCTGTATAATTTTTGTGCCTTAACTTTCGAATTACCTGTAGCTCGAAGAAAACGATTTAATCTAGGTTGTGAAAGGTAGGATTCTAATTGAGCGTAATTCATTAAAAAATTTTGGTTTAATTATAAATATTTTTAACTTTGTCATGTTATGCTTAGTCAAGCCTCCTTTTCTTCGGAAAAGCGTAACTAAGTGAAGTTTTAAAGCCTCGGTCGCATCCGGGGCTTTCTTGTTTACAAATATACCTCAATTTTTTAGCGTATTTTGACAGGGGTTATATACATGCTTAGAAATTCATAATTGCACTTACCTTTGCCTGCGGTATTAAGATAAATATCTAGACAGGCATGTGTTTACCATTTTTAAGTTCTTTATATCTTACGCTTACTATTTGTTATTCTTGTTACTTGAAAAATGAACGATTAGCTTTATCAGTAACAAAAGTAGGTTAATTAAAATTTGCACAAAATAAGCTAGCCAAAAAACAGAAACACAACTAATTAAAAAAACAAAAACTTAACTACATCATTCTATGGTGCTTTATACCCTTATTATAAGAAATCATTAAATGTCCGGTATCTACATCCATATCCCCTTCTGTAAAAAGGCCTGTCACTATTGCGATTTTCATTTTAGCACTTCTCTAAAATATGCTGACGAAATGGTTGATGCGATCTGCAAGGAGATTAAAATGAAAAAAGATCGGATTAGCGGACAAATTGGAAGTATTTATCTGGGCGGAGGAACACCTTCTATCCTGTCTCAGGAAGCACTGCAAAAGATTTTCGATACGATTAATCATACCTTTTCAGTCGATTCAAATGCCGAAATTACGATCGAAACCAATCCGGATGATTTAACCGCGCAAAAATTAAAAGAACTGAAACAATTACCCGTTAACCGCTTTAGCGTGGGTATTCAATCTTTCTACGATGAAGATCTGACCTGGATGAACAGGGCGCACCAGGCAAAGGAAGCTGAAGGTTGTATCAGAAGAAGTCAGGATGCCGGTTTTGAAAACCTAAGCCTTGATTTAATTTATGGTTATCCTTTGCTTACAGACCAAAAATGGCTGAACAATATCCAGAAAGCAATTGAGCTGGAGGTGCCACATATTTCGGCGTACGCGCTAACGGTAGAACCCCGTACAGCTTTAGCCCACGCCATCAAAAACAAAAAACAGACACCAGTAAGCGATAACCAAAGTGCTGCTCAGTTTGTAATTTTGATGGATAAACTGGTCGATGCCGGATTTGAACACTATGAAATTTCGAATTTTGCCAAACCAGATCATTATGCCGTGCATAACACCAATTACTGGAAGGGAATAGATTACATTGGTGTCGGCCCATCGGCACACGGCTTTAACGGCCAAAACCGTTATATGAATCCTGCCAATAATGCCTTGTACATGGAAACCTTAGGCCACAACAAGCTCCCTGAAATTGTTGAAGAATTGAGTTTAAACGATAGATTTAACGAATACATCATGACTTCGTTAAGAACTATGTGGGGAACTGATTTACAAAAAATAAATACCGATTTCGGGAAAGACTTTTTAGCAGAAACAAAACATAACCTTAAAAATTTTGAGGATAAAGATTGGCTGGTGATTGACGGAGATAAAATTTGTTTAAGTCAGAACGGAAAATTATTTGCCGATCATATTGCTTCAGAATTGTTTATTGTAGGAGACGAATGAGTGAATTGAAAATGATTGAATTAGAGCATGAAGGATTTAAAAACAACATTCACTGATTCAAAACCCAATCATTCAGTATTTAATTAAAAAATTATGTCAAAAATTGTATGGATTACAGGCGCATCATCAGGTATTGGCGAGGCCCTGGTATATGAATATTTTAAAGGGGGTAACAAACTGATTATCTCAGGGAGAAATCGCGATGAGTTGTTCCGTGTAAAAGGAAACTGCCAAAACTCTTTTAATGTACATGTTCTCCCATTCGATTTGAGCGAAACGGCTACACTCGAAAACAAAGCGGCCGATGCCATCCGCATTTTTGGAAAAATAGATTTACTGATCAACAGCGGTGGCGTAAGTCAGCGGAGTTTATCACTCGAAACCAACCTGCAAACCGAACAGCAAATTATGGACACCAATTTCTGGGGAACGGTTGTTTTGAGCAAAGCGGTTTTGCCCTCGATGATAAGCAATGGTGGCGGACAACTGGTTATCATCAGTAGCCTTGTTGGGAAATTCGGCACGAAATTCCGCTCTACCTATGCGGCGTCAAAACATGCATTACATGGTTATTTCGATTCGCTCCGATCGGAAGTTTACGACAAAAACATCGATATCACGATTATCTGTCCGGGCTTTATCAAAACAAACGTTACCTACAATGCACTTACCGGAGATGGCAACCCACTTAATATGATGGGCGATGCACATGAAAATGCCATGACACCTGCTGAATGTGCCAAACAAATCGTGCTGGCTGTTAGCAACAAAAAAGAAGAGGTTTATATTGGTGGAAAAGAAACCAGAGCCGTGTTATTAAAACGCTTTTTTCCGAAGATTTTTTCTAAAAAGGTAAGAACAGCGAAGGTGAATTAGACTGGCGTTTTGCGGTGAGCGTTAAGCGTGACCAGCGATTTCCTGATGGCTTGTGGATCTGTCAAATCGTGAGTCTTGGCAAGAGCCCCCTGTTAAATAAACCCGTATTCTATGGTTTATGCAAATAAAAAGTTTTTTTTCTGAGAAGCATTACTTTAGATTTATGCAGCAGGC
>NZ_JBWKYI010000031.1:0-56862 GCF_059423705.1 Pedobacter sp. GW460-11-11-14-TSB4 | reverse complement strand
TAATAAATGTTGTTAGGGTTATAAAATACTTCCTATTTAAATAAACCTTCAGAATTAACATTGTAGCCTAAAACTTTAATCTGATCGTTTTCTGCGGTTAAGGTAACGGTTTCTTTTGCCTGAAATTTTGCCCTTTCTACAACATAATATAGCACATAATTGGCAGATGGATTTGAGCCTCTGATTACTTTCGTTTCCCAGTGATCTAATTTTTTACTTTTTATTTCGCCTAACTTGTTTATAGTTCCGATTAAATAGTCATGTAACTTTTGTGTACTGGTTACTGCTTTAAATTGATTGCTCAGGATCGGACTTAATTTTTTCAAATCTTTTTGCTGAAGTAGCGCGTAAAATTGATCGGCTACTTTCTCCCCTTCTTTTTTATCTTCTTCGCGGTTTAAATAAGCACTGTTGAAATTACAGCTTGTTGCAATGAATAATAAGCTGAATAAATATAATGAGGTATAAATTTTATTTTTCATGAGCGTCTGATATTGTTTTCCAAATATAGAAGATTATTTTTTCTATGAACAGTATAGAATAAAATTGAGCATGATAGGCAGATAGTACATGTTTGCATTTTTTAGGCGATGCCAAGGAAACCCTCTACCTTAAGCCTTCGGCCTTCTACCTTTCTATATTCACATAAAAAAGTAAACAAATTAAACCATTGCTATAATTGTGCAGTCAATAGAATGATTTTAAATAAATCCGATTATTTTTGAAAAAACTTAACATAGGTCAACAACAGGAGATCGGGTGTTAATCTATATTTGTATCAAATTATAAAAAACCAGAAAATGAAATTAAAAATTAGCTCAATTTTTTTATTAGTGGCAGTTGTAGCATTGTCAGCTTTTAAAAACCCTATTAAACCAGTAACTTATACTGTAGATGCAGCAAAATCGACCATTACCTGGATCGGTAAAAAAGTAACAGGTTCTCACAATGGAACAATCGCATTACAATCAGGTACTTTAGCCGTTAATGGTAAAAATGTAACTGGTGGTACTTTTACTATCGATATGAACTCTATCAAAGATGCCGATGGTAGTGCTAAATTAGAAGGTCACTTAAAAGCAGATGATTTCTTCGGTGCTGCTAAATTCCCAACTTCAACTTTTGTAATTACTAAAGTGGCTGGTTCAGGTGCAAACCTAACCGTAACAGGTAACTTAACCATCAAAGGCATTACTAAACCATTAAGCTTTCCTGCAACTGTAACTGTAAATGCAGATGGTACTGTTTCTGCTTTAGCCGGAAAAATCACTGTTGACAGAACTAAATATGATATCCGTTACGGTTCTAAATCATTCTTCGATAGCATTGGCGACAAAGCAATTGATGATAACTTCGAATTAGCTGTGAAATTAGTAGCAAAAAAATAATCCAACCAACCCCTTCTTTAATGGGAGGGCTTGAAAAGCAAAAGGTCTCGATGTTCATCGGGACCTTTTTTGTAATGTGCCAGCTTGAAGCAGGCAACAATGAAATTATAGGCAATAAAAGGAAAATAATAAATTGCTGGCTTAGCCTCAACTGATACTAAATCCACTATAGGTCTGTTTCACCTAAACCCTAAACCCTAAACCCTAAACCCTAAACCTACCTTATCCTAAATCCACCCTCAACGGCATCTACAAAGCCGGTTGCGGCACTTTTGCCATGGTAAAATAAACATTCCCAGTTTTCTTCAGCAGCTCTTTTACCAAATTCTTTGCGTAATTCCATCGCCTTGCGGCCATCGAAATCGTATTTGGCAATAAAATTTTTAACCAGTTCTTCAGGTTCTGGCAAAACATCGCCTCCAAAAAATACTTTTTGTTTGCCTTCAGTTAAAAGGAAAACCTGGTGATTTGGGCAGTGGGCGCCAGTAAATTCGTAAGCAATGGTTTCATCCAATGCGCCATCGCCTTCTACAAATTTTAATTGTGCGTTACGCTGAACAAAATCGAAAATATCGGTATGATAAGAAGATGAGGTACTGCTAAAAGCAGTTTCCCATTCGCCACGGTTTATTACATACTCTGCATCAGGAAAGCTAAGTTCCACTTTATCGTTCCCCTGTTTATGGATCATACCGCCAGAGTGATCGTAATGTAAGTGCGACATTAATACCTTGGTTACATCAGTAGGATCGAAACCTGCATTACGGATGTTTTTGTGTAAAATGAGTTCGCCATGGTCATCACTAAATCCTAAACCTGTGTCAAAAAGAACAAGGTCATTGTTCAGTTCAACTAAAAAAGGCTGAACGTTAATAAATAGCGATGCGGGTCTGTCTTTAAAATGATGTATGGCTGGGTCGAAAGGAACAAATTTCTTTGTTGCATCAACAGAATAGGTACCTTCGAATAGGGTGTGAACTTGCAAAATATCGATCTTTAATGTTTCTACAAAGGTAATAATCTAAACTTGAGTATTGTTTTGGTAAAAGCTTGGATACTTCCTTTTTTTGTAAAATATGATGCTTAAATTTCAGGCATGAATTTTCGAATCTTAATTCTTCTGCTGGCGATCAGTTTTTCTACACAGTTAAAAGCACAGCAAAAACCAAATGTAATTATTGTATTGGCCGATGATATGGGCTATGCTGATATTTCGTGTTATGGAAGTCCACTGATTAAAACGCCGTTTTTAGATGGAATGGCCGCTAAAGGAATAAAAGCCACCAACTTTGTTACTACTTCACCAACCTGTACACCATCGAGGGCATCGTTGCTTACAGGAAGATATTGCAGCAGGATGGATTTGCCGTGGCCAATTGGTCCGGGTGATAAACGTGGAATACCTGAAGATGAAGTTACCATTGCGCAGATGCTTAAACAATCGGGTTATGCCACTGCTTTAGTGGGGAAATGGCATTTGGGCGATCATGGTGTTTCATTACCAAATAAAAAAGGCTTTGATGAATTTTATGGCCTGTTGTATAGCCACGATTACAGGGCTCCTTATGTTAAAACCGATACCACAATCAAGATTTTTAGAAATAATAAACCAGAGATTTACAAACCTCATGATAGTATTTTAACGAGTTCTTACACCAGGGAATCGATTAAGTTTATTAAACAAAGTGCTGCAGCCAAAAAGCCATTTTTTCTTTACCTGGCGCAAAATATGCCACATTTACCCGTAGCTTTTGCCGCACAGAAAAGTAGGAAGAGCCCTTCCGCAGGTGGCGAACTGGGTGATGTGATCGAAGATATGGATGCAGGTTTAGCTGCCATATGGAAACAAGTGGTCGCTTCCGGTCAAGCCGACAATACCATTTTTATCTTCACGAGCGATAATGGTCCCTGGATTAATGCGCCACAACGCATGTACGACGATGGTTTTACCAGGTTTTACCACGTGGGTTCAGCCGGCGTTTTTAGAGGTTCCAAAGGTATATCTTACGAGGGTGGGCACCGCGTTCCTTTTATTGTGTACTGGAAAGGCCATACCCTTAGCAATACCCAGTTAACCAAACCCATTTCAAATTTAGATGTTTTCCCTACACTAGCCGATTGGACCAAAAGTAAATTACCCCAAAAAGTATACGATGGTGAGTCGGTTTCAGCTCTGCTTACCAATAAGGACTATAATAAACCGCACCGCCCCATCTACTACCATAATTACGTTTTAGAAGGGGTAAAAGATGGGGACTGGAAACTGAGGATTACGAAAAAAGACGATAAAGAACTGACTGAGCTGTACAATTTATCTTGGGATCCGGCAGAGCGTGTAAACTTAATTGATGATGTCAAATATGCCGATCAGAAAGCACATTTGATAAAGCTTTATCAGGCTTACCCCGGAAATTCGAAGTAAAATGTAACATTTTGTTTTTGAAGGTTTTGTTCACCATCCTGTCAAAGAATGCCAACATCATATCCAATTAAAATGTATATTTACTGTTCGGAGACAGAATAAATGGAAAAAAGATGGGTGCTGGCATCAGATTGTAATGATGCTGCGGTAACAAAAATAGCAGAACAACTTAATATAGATCGCTCGCTTGCGCAAATACTTGTACAGCGTAATATCTGTGATTTCGATCAGGCGAAAGATTTCTTTAGGCCAGATCTTAATCATCTGCACGATCCTTTTATGATGAAGGACATGGATGTTGCTGTTGCCCGAATTGAAGCTGCATTGGCTGCCCAGGAGAAAATACTAATCTATGGCGATTATGATGTAGATGGTACCACCTCGGTTGCACTAGCCTTCAGTTTTTTCTCTCAGCTCACCAAAAATATAGAATATTACATTCCTGACCGATATTTGGAAGGTTATGGGATTTCTACGGCCGGGATTGATTATGCAAGTGAAAATGGATTCTCGCTGATCATCGCATTAGATTGCGGTATAAAATCTATCGATAAAATTGATTACGCCAATACTTTAGGTGTCGATTTCATTATCTGTGACCACCATTTGCCTGGAGATGAATTGCCGCAGGCCATTGCTGTTTTAGATCCTAAACGTTCAGATTGCGAATATCCTTTTAAAGAACTTGCAGGCTGCGGTATTGGTTTTAAACTTGCGCAGGCTTATGCACAAAAACATCAGCTTCCGAAAGAAACCTACCTGCAATATTTAGATTTAGTGATGGTAAGCATCGCGGCTGATATTGTTCCGGTAGTGGGCGAGAACAGGATTTTAGCTTATTACGGCTTAAGAAAATTAAATACCAATCCATGCGAAGGGTTACGCGCCCTGATGGAAGTTTCGGGCAAAACCGAAAATTACAGCATTACTGATGTGGTTTTTACCTTAGGTCCGCGCATTAATGCCGCCGGAAGAATAGACCATGCGAAACATGCGGTAGCCATGTTGCTTTGCCAGGTAGATAGTAATGCATTAGAGCAAAGTGAACTGATCAACCTTAAAAATACGGAGCGTAAAACTTACGATCAGGACATTACCCGCGAGGCGCTGGCTTTAATTGGCGAAAGTGATATTTTAATCAATAAAAAAACGACCGTTGTATTTAACGAAAACTGGCATAAAGGAGTAATCGGAATCGTAGCTTCGCGTTTAACTGAAAAATATTATCGCCCAACAATTGTACTCACGAAATCTAACGGACATGTAGCAGGTTCTTGCCGGTCGGTAGTGGGTTTCGATTTATATGAAGCTTTAAGTGGTTGTGCCGATTTATTGGATCAATACGGCGGACATAAATTTGCAGCAGGTTTAACCATGCAGCAACATAATGTTGATGCTTTTGCGGATAAATTTGAAGAAATAGTATCGGCTAGTATCACGGAAGAACTGCTTACGCCGATGATCAGGATTGATGCTGAAATTGAGCTGGCGCAGATTGATGGTAAATTCTATCGCGTTTTATCGCAAATGGGACCCTTTGGACCCGAAAATATGGCGCCAATATTTGTTACCCATAACGTATATCTCGCACAGCATGCCATGGCTGTTGGTGCAAATCATTTAAAAATTAATATAAAACAACAAAATTCGCCTATTTTTGAAGGCATTGCATTTGGGCTGGCAGAATTTGAAAATCTTTTACAACCAAAAGTGCCATTTTCGGTTTGTTATACGTTAGAAGAAAACGTGTGGAGAGATAAAAAACGCTTGCAGTTAAATATTAAAGGAATAAAAGTTAATTAACTATAAAATAAATCGTCATGCTGAACTTGATTCAGCATCTAATTTTTAAGATCCTGAAATAAATTCAGGATGACGGATAGATCAATTATGATATTAAGAGCCGAAAATCTCGTTAAAAAATATAAACAGCGTACCGTTGTAAATAATGTTTCCTTCAATGTAAGCCAGGGAGAAATTGTTGGCCTTTTAGGTCCCAATGGGGCCGGGAAAACCACTTCATTTTACATGATTGTAGGTCTGATCAAACCAAATGAGGGGCGTATATTTTTAGAGGATGAAGATATTACCGAAGATCCGATGTACCGCAGGGCGCAAAAAGGCATCGGCTATCTGGCTCAGGAAGCATCGGTTTTTAGAAAACTTACCGTTGAGGATAATATTCTGGCCATTTTGGAAATGAGTAATATGAGCAAGGAGGAGCAGCGAGATAAACTCGAAGAGCTGATTAATGAGTTTAGTTTGCATAAAGTACGTAAAAACCGTGGTGATTTATTATCAGGAGGTGAACGCCGCCGTACCGAAATTGCCCGTGCTTTAGCTGCAAATCCTAATTTTATTTTATTGGATGAACCTTTTGCCGGGGTAGATCCGATTGCGGTGGAGGAAATTCAAAGTATTGTTGCCAAACTAAAACATAAAAATATAGGCATCTTAATTACCGATCACAACGTACAGGAAACACTTTCCATTACCGATAGGGCCTATCTGCTTTTTGAAGGTAAAATTTTAGAACAGGGTGTTCCGGAGGTGTTAGCAGAGAACGAAATGGTAAGAAAAGTTTATCTTGGATCGAACTTCGTACTGAAACGTAAGAAATTTGATGTTTAATAAATTAATCAGCAACAAAAGTATTTCTGCCGACAAACAAATTCTATTTTGGGGTGTTGCCTAATCGCGATGTTAAAACAAACTGCTATAAAATTATTTACGCCGTATAAAAATCTGTGCTTATCTGTGAAAATCTGTGGTAAAATGAAGCTCATTAATTTTAACATTTAAAAATGGCATTTGTAAATTCAATTTTTACCTGGTTAATGAAAAAGCGGATCCACCAGATCGAGCTTTTTATGAAATATCCGTACGACGTTCAGGAGGAGTGGTTTCATACCTTGATTGATAGTGCCGAAAATACCGAATGGGGCAAATTGTACGATTATAAAACCATCTTAACCCCACAACAATATCAGGAACGTGTTCCAATCCAGAATTACGATACACTGAAGCCTTACATTGAGCGCATGCTCAATGGCGAACAGAATATCCTTTGGCCTTCTGATATCAAATGGTTTGCAAAATCATCAGGTACCACGAGCGATAGAAGTAAATTTATCCCGGTTTCTCCAGAATCGCTGGAAGAGTGCCACTTTAAAGGTGGTAAAGATATGCTTTCCATTTACTGCAATAACCGCCCCGATAACCAGATGTTTACCGGAAAAGGTTTGGTTTTAGGCGGTAGCCATCAGGTTAATCAGTTAAATGAAGATTGTTTTTATGGCGATTTATCTGCCGTACTGATCAAAAACCTACCTATCTGGGCCGAATATTACCGTACACCCGATATGTCTATCGCCTTGATGGACAATTATGAAATTAAGATGGATAGAATGGCAGAAGCCACCATCAACGAAAATGTAACCAGTATTTCGGGCGTACCCACATGGACGATTGTACTGGCCAAAAAGGTGCTCGAGCTTACCGGAAAGCAGAATTTACTGGAAGTTTGGCCAAATCTCGAGTTGTATATCCACGGTGCGGTAAATTTTGCTCCCTACCGCGAACAGTTTAAACAGCTTATCCCATCCAATGAAATGTATTATTTGGAAACGTATAATGCATCTGAAGGATTTTTTGGGATTCAGGACCAGGATCATTCAGAAGAGATGTTGCTGATGCTGGATTATGGCATTTTCTATGAGTTTGTGCCGATGGAGAATATCTGTGAAGAAAATCCAAAGGCGTTAATGCTGGGAGAAGTTGAATTGCATAAAAATTACGCCATTGTGATTTCTACAAATGGTGGTTTATGGCGTTATATGATTGGCGATACCATTCAGTTTACCTCGCTTTCTCCTTACCGCATCAAAATTACCGGACGCACCAAACACTTTATCAATGCTTTTGGTGAAGAAGTAATTATTGATAACGCAGAACAGGCCTTAACCAAAGCTTGCCAGGAAACGGGTGCCGAAATTAAAGATTATACCGCCGGACCAATTTACTTTAAAGGTGAAAAAGCGGGTGGACACGAATGGATCATCGAATTCGACAAACAACCCAACGACTTTGAGAAGTTTGTAGATATTATGGATCAGACTTTACGTGAAGTTAATTCTGATTATGATGCGAAACGTTTTAAAGACATGGCCTTAGCACGACCTAAAGTACACAATGCACCTGCAAATACCTTTTACAATTGGTTAAAAGCGAAAGATAAACTTGGCGGGCAACACAAGGTGCCACGTTTAGCCAATGAACGTAAATACGTTGATGATATTTTAGAGATGATGAAATCTTCTTAAATTTAATAAACCTCATTTATTTTGTCAGTCTGAGTTTGTCGAAGACTTTATTAGCGCATTTCGACAGGCTCAGTGCAACAGTTAATATTTAAAGAACGCTACTCAGTTATGAAAAACATCCTCACCCTTTTCTTAATTCTGGGAACCTCATTATATCAATCTAAGGCCCAGGTTAAAGAAAGTTTTAAAGCGCAGATTGCCTATAAAATAGTAGAAACTTCTCCCAGATGTAAACAGCTTACCAAAGGTCTTTACGAAAGGATTGTTAAAAACGGCGGTACCTCTTACGGCATTATGCTCGAGAGTAGCCCGAATCCTAAAACTGATCCTTCTGAGGGTTATTCAAAAAACTATAATTTTAACCTGCACGAAAGTTATGCCGATCGGATGCCTGTTATTGCAAGGTTTGTATTCGATCCAAAAAAGCAACAGCTTTATGAAGAAGATGTAGCAAATGATAAATTAATTGCAATACCTTTCGACAAAAAGTTACTTACGCTTTTCAACAAGAAATAAATGAAAGGCATCAGCTATAAACGTTTGGCCTGGCTATTGTTTTTTGCCTATTTCTTTGCGTTAATGATGCAGATTACCTTACGTTATATTCCGCTGAGCAGTGAAGTGTCTTTTCTACAGATTAAACAGACGGAAGTATCAGGAATCAAAGCATATCTCCCGATATTTTATGTGCATGTTTACAGTGCCATATTTGTACTGTTGGCTGGCTTTACACAGTTTAATCCTACAATTTTAGCGCAATATCCCAAAGTGCATCAGTGGTTGGGCTACCTGTATGTGGGCTTCGTATTGTTACTCGCCGCGCCGTCTGGTATTTTTATCGGCTGGTTTGCAAATGGAGGATTAATGGCTAAAACTTCATTTATTATTTTAGGGATTTTGTGGTTCTGGTTTACGCTAAAGGCAGTTCAGCTCATTTTAAAAAGAAAAATAATCGCCCATCAGAAATTTATGTACCGCAGTTTTGCTTTGGCAACTTCTGCGATTACCTTAAGGCTATGGAAAGTTATTTTAGTATATTTATTTCACCCGGACCCGATGGATGTTTACCAGATCATCGCCTGGCTAGGCTGGATACCCAACTTATTAATTGCCGAATGGCTGATCAGAAAGAAAATTATTTG
This sequence comes from Pedobacter sp. GW460-11-11-14-TSB4, assembly GCF_059423705.1. Lineage (NCBI taxonomy): Bacteria > Pseudomonadati > Bacteroidota > Sphingobacteriia > Sphingobacteriales > Sphingobacteriaceae > Pedobacter > Pedobacter sp. GW460-11-11-14-TSB4. The sequence continues at coordinate 47,588 of NZ_JBWKYI010000031.1, read as the reverse complement.
ACCTACGCATACAGAAACATACTGATGAAAAAAATCTTATTATTCGCGCTGCTTCCCTTTTTGATGCTATCATGCAGAGACACCAAAAAAACAAATAAAGAAAAAACAACAGGCATTGCACAGCAGGAAATCCACAAGGAACTTTATGGTTTTTGGGTTGGCGATTTTTACACAGCAGATGAATTGGAGTACGAAGGAGATATGTCTGATGCGGTTAAAAAACTGAACATCAATATTAAAAGAATAACCAAAGATACGGTGATTGCACAAAGTGTGGTTTCGGGCAACAGCCGTCCACTATTGGGTAAAATATCAGAAGATGGTGGTAAAATTACCTTTGTTCTAGATGAACCGGGCACAGAAAAATATGATGGGAAATTTGAAATCACCCTTGTTGGCGACACCTTAATTGGTAAATGGAACGCTTATAAAAAGGAGCTGAAATGGCCGGGGAAAGAATTTAAATTATTAAAAAAAGCTTTCGAATATAATGCAAGCCGCATGTTGCCAACAGAAATGGAATATGTAGACTGGAGCGACCACAAAATGGTAGCGCAGTTAGATACCCTCGAAGATGGAAGTGTAGATTCGTTAGGTGCAAATACTTTTTACAGAAGCGCCTCCGAGCAAATATTTAAATTAAATGCATCAACAGCCCTGTTAAAGGAAGAAGATGTGAAGAATTTAAGAAAATTAGACCTGCAGATTATTAAAAACACCATTTTCGCCAGACATGGTTATGCCTTTAAAAAACAAACTTTTAGAAATTTTTTCGACCCTGTAGAATGGTATGTTCCTGTTAAAAACAACGTTGATAATGATTTAACGGCTATCGAGAACAAAAATATTGTACTATTGGATCGCTTTACCAAATATGCTGAAGACAATTATGATGCTTTTGGCCGTTAATTTGTAAAGTATTAATTATGAAATTGAACAGGGAGAAAATATTAGGATTCTTTAAAAAATCGCAAAGCAAAGCTTCGGTAATCTTAAGTGATAAAAGCAAAGCCAGTAATACGATTAAAGATGCACTGGGCAAGGCGGTAACTAATAAAGGTGATTTAGAAGGTGTTTGGTCGAAACTAGTGCTGCTGTTTGCGGTATCTAAAGATTATGTGAACGGCGATTATACCGAAATCCCTAAAAGATCTATTATTGCCATTTTAGGTGGACTGATTTATTTCCTTTCACCTGTAGATGTAATCCCTGATTTTGTGCCGGTTTTAGGTTTTGTTGATGACATTTATATCTTAAATCTGGTATATAGGCAAGTACTTAAAGACCTGGAAAAATATAAAGTATGGAAAGATGGGCAAGTGAAATTTATTGGCGATGTAGATGGCTCAACCGCAACATAATTTTTTTGATTGGGTAGGAGCGCATCTTTTCAGCTGTCCTTTTAAAGCCCATTTCGGGATAGATTGCCCCGGCTGCGGTTTACAACGTTCTGTTTTAGCTTTGCTGCGTGGCGATATTATCGCATCATTTAAGTTTTATCCTGCAACAATCCCGCTCATTTTTGTTGTCGTATTTACCATTATTCACCTTAAGGTAGATTTTAAATTTGGGGCGCAGCTGATTAAAATCGTTTTTGCAGGAGTTGCAGTAATTATTTTAATCAATTACATTTACAAAATATACACTCACCAATTGATCTAAATATAGCTATGTCAGAAGAACAGGAAACCCCTCATGAAAATAAACCCATTGATCCTTCAACGAATCAAAACCCTGAACCTGCACCATTTCAGCCATTAGGTAATGGTCCGGTAACGCCGCCGCCCTTTCAGCAACCACCACCATTTGGACAATTTGGAGGAGGAGGTTTTGGTCAGCAGAACTTACCAAATGCAACAGCTTCTCTTGTTTTGGGGATTTTGGCTATACCAGCATGTTGCTTTTATGGAATATTTGGTTTAATATTTGGCATAATAGCCTGGATATTAGGTGCCGGCGATATGAAAAAGTATCAGCTTAATCCAGGGGTATATACAGAATCATCCTATAAAAATGCAAAGGCTGGTAAGATCTGTGGAATGATTGCCACAATTTTGAGTGTGCTTTTTGTCGTGCTGATTGTATTAATTATCGCTGGTGCAATTGCCAACCCTCAAATGTTTGATGAGTTTTTCAAGAGCATGAGATAACGATTAATTTTACCTTAAAAATATAAATCGAATGGTGCATGCCATTCGATTTTCTTATTTTTGTACCATTGAAATTGTAAATAAAAAACTAAGATAATGTATCCAGAATATTTAGTAGAGCCAATGCGTAAGGAATTAACTAACGTAGGTTTTCAAGAATTAAAAAACGCAGAAGAGGTTGATCAAGCGATTAAAGGCGAAGGAACTGTGTTGGTCGTGGTAAATTCAGTTTGCGGTTGCGCGGCAGCAAATGCACGTCCGGCGGCCAGAGCAGCAGCTGCACACGAAAAACACCCTGATAAATTGGTTACTGTTTTTGCGGGTATGGAAAAAGAAGCGGTAGATCAGGCTAGAAATTATATGATGCCTTTTCCTCCATCTTCTCCGGCAATGGCATTATTTAAAGATGGTAAATTGGTTCACATGATCGAACGTCATCAAATTGAAGGCAGACCAGCGCAAATGATTGCTGATAACCTGATCGGTGCTTTTGAACAATATTGCTAAAAATTGATTAACGGATTATTGGATTATACCGATAAGAAGGTAATTTAAATGATAAATGAAATGGTGAGTGGGAACATTCACCATTTTGCGTTTATTGGGTATTGTAAAGAAGTTGTTTTGCCACGGAGGCACAGAAGCACTGAATATCTCCCTCGGTCCCTCATCTTGAGCCTAATCGAAAGAGCTTTATTGTATGGTGTTTCTTCCGTTAGTCGAAAGTTCAACATTTCATAGCTAGAAAACCCACAATTTTTCTAAATCTGTGTAATCACCTTAAATCGCCTAATCTGTACTCCTAAAAATCTTTATTCAGCAATTTCTCCAGTTCCCCGAACGAAACATTCATCCTCACCCTGCCTTGTTTGGCATACGATATTTCTCCGGTTTCTTCGGATATGATTACCGCAACCGCATCAGTCGTTTCAGAAACACCAATACCTGCACGGTGCCTTAAACCAAACTGTGAGGGCAATTGATCGTTATCCGTTAAAGGTAAAATACAGCTCGCACTTTTAATTTTGTTTTCCGAAATCACTACAGCACCATCGTGCAGCGGACTGTTTTTCTGAAAGATACTTTCCAGCAAACGTTTTGATATTTTAGCGTCAACAAGTTCGCAGCTATTGGCAAAAAACTGTTCGTCGTAAAATTTAACGAATACCATTAATGCCCCCGTGCGCGTTTTCTTCATGCTTTTACAGGCATCGATAATGGGTTTTATACGGGTTAAATTATTTCTTTCAATTTCTTTTCGGCCAAATAAATATCCCCACCAGGCTTTGTTCTTTTGTAAAAAGGCATTTTTCCCGATCAGTAAAAGGAAACGTCTGATCTCCGGGTGGAAGATTACAATCAATGCAATGATCCCCACACTCATAAATTTCTCGATGATAGCAGTAAGCAGTTTCATGTGCAAAGCATCAACAACGCGATAGAATATGGCGATAATCAGCATCCCAACCAGGAGGTTAACGGCTAAGGTATTGCGGATTAGGGTATAAACATAATAGATTAAAAGTGCCACAAGCACAATGTCTACCACATCGGTAATGGTGAATTTTACAAAATCAAAATCTAATCCTTTCATCAATGGCAAGATAGCAAAACGGTTTTCAGTTTACAATACTAGGTTAACTGTTTAAATTGGTTATGGGTTAACTGTTGATCGACGTTTTGGTTAACTGTTTGAATTGGTTAACTGTGTAAGATGTTTAAGCCTTTAAAATCGATTTGCGTAAAGCATTTAACTTGTTTGTTAGCTCATCAAGTTTTAACCTGAATGAAATGTAGTCTTCTTCATTAATGTATCCGAGATCATATGCCCCAATAATATGATTAATGGTTTCAATAGCACTTGAATAAGACATCGTTATAAAATGCGCTTTGTCTTTGGGTGTAACTCTTGCTGAACCTTCTGCCAAACAATCGCCAACACTGCCCGATGATCTTTTGATTTGACTTGTTAAACCGAATACTTCCTCTTTAGGGAATTTTCTGGTCAAATTGTAAATGTCTTTTCTGAGCATTCTGGCTTTCTGCCAGGTTTCTAATTTTTCAAAGGAATAAATATGCATCATAATTAAGTTTTAGGTTAATTATGGGATGATATCAAATATAGAAGAAATACACATTAATTTACAATTAATCAGTCAAATCACAATTAACCAACAATGCGATTTTATATTTTAGATTTAACTGATTACTCATAAAGGTCGATTAACCAATTTAAACAGTTAACCGATTAACCTAACTTAGCAACCAGCCGCACACACTCCACCGCCTCCTTAACATCATGCACCCTTAAAATGCCGGCACCTTTTTGTAGTGCAATGGTATTCAATACAGAAGTTCCGTTCAGGGCCTCTGCTGCCGAGGTGCCAAGTGTTTTGTAAATCATTCCTTTACGTGAGAAACCGACTAAAATGGGAAGTTTGAAAATTTTAAAAGCCTCCATTTGCTTAAGCAGCTCATAATTATGTTCGGTAGTTTTTCCGAAGCCAAAGCCAGGGTCAATAATTACATCATGAATATGCAGCGCCTTAAGTGCTGCAACTTTTTTAGCCAGGTAATCAATTACTTCAAGTAATACATTTTTATAAACCGGATTTTGCTGCATGTTTTGGGGAGTGCCCTGCATGTGCATGATCATATAGGGAACCTGTAGTTTAGCTACGGTTTCGAACATGAGCTCGTCCATATCCCCGGAGGAAATATCGTTAATGATATGCGCACCAGCCAAAATGGTTTCCTGTGCAACTTTTGCCCGAAAAGTATCGATGGAAATAACCGCTTCGGGAAATGCTGCAGCTAAACTTTCTACCACAGGTAGCAAACGGTCAGCTTCTTCGGCTGCTGAAATATCTTTAGCACCTGGTCTGGAAGAGTACCCGCCGACATCAATAAAGGTAGCGCCTTCATGAAGGAATTGAGCAGCTTTGGTTAAGGCTTCGTCTATCGATTTTGTTCTGCTGTTGCTATAAAAAGAATCGGGTGTGATATTTAAAATGCCCATCACTTTTGGGCTGCTTAAATCGATAAGCTTACCTTTAATGTTTAAGCTTTGTTTGGGCTCAAAAAAGTTTTTTTCTGCCATAATAAACCCTTTCGGGATTTGGGTTTCGCTTTAAAAATGTATCTTTAGCTTTTGTTTTTTCACGACAAAAATACACTAAAAACTAAATAATTATTGGCTTTGGCACAAACAAATACCTCTACCGAATTTGATGAAGTGATTGCAGTTTGCAGATCATTATTTTTAAAAAAAACTAAAGATTATGGCACTGCATGGCGGATTTTAAGACCAAGTTCGATAACCGATCAGATTTTTATCAAAGCACAACGCATCCGTACCCTCGAAGAAAAAAAAGTAAGTAAGGTAGGAGAGGGTGTAATAGCTGAATACATCGGGATTGTAAACTATTGCATCATTGCCATGATGCAGCTCGAATTGACCGAGAACGACCCGAATGAAATGCCTTATGCCGAAGTTGAAAAACGGTTTGAAGAAAAGGTAACGGAAACCAAAGATTTAATGTTTGCCAAAAACCACGATTATGGCGAAGCCTGGCGCGATATGCGCATTAGCTCATTAACCGACCTGATTTTAATGAAAATTTTTAGGGTTAAACAGATAGAAGATAACGAAGGGCAAACCCTGGCTTCGGAAGGTGTTCATGCGAATTATCAGGATATGTTAAACTATTCGGTTTTTGCACTGATCAAACTCGGCGTTAAATAAATAGCACAATAGCCTTTAAAAACAGATACATACAGATGCGAAACATACTTTTAAGATTCTCCAGGATTTTTGTCGGTGCCCTATTTATATTCTCAGGACTCATCAAAGCAAACGATCCGCTTGGCTTTGGTTATAAATTACAGGAATATTTTGAGGTTTTTCACATGAATTTTCTTAGTGGAATGGCCACCGGTATCGCCATTTTACTCTGTACCTTAGAAATTGTGCTCGGTGCCTTATTGCTGTTGGGTTTCTGGAGTAAAAAGGTAGCCTGGGGTTTATTGCTGCTTATAATCTTTTTTACCCTGCTCACATTTGTATCGGCAGCGTTCAAAGTTGTGACCAGTTGTGGCTGTTTTGGCGACGCTATTCCGCTTACTCCATGGCAGTCGTTCGGTAAAGACCTGATTCTTTTAGCGCTGATTATTGTTATTTTCCTAAACAAAAACCTCATTCAGCCTTTATTCAAAAAAGAAACTACGCAGCGGAATATTGCCATTGCCGTAACCGTGATATCTTTAGGTTTTGGCTTGTATACTTATAATGTTTTACCGATTATCGATTTTCTGCCTTATAAAGTTGGTGCACATCTTCCCTCATTAATGGTGATTCCTCCGGGAGAAAAACCAGATGAATTTGAGATTATGTACCACTTAAAAAACAAGAAAACCAATGAAGAGAAAGATATGAGCGATAAAGCCTATCTTAAAACTGAAATCTGGAAAGACAATAACTGGGAAATTATAGGAGAACCTGCAAAAAGACTGGTTAAAAAAGGTTTTGAACCTAAAATTAAGGACCTGAACATTACCGATGCTTCTGGTACCGATTATACCAAGGAACTGATCGAAAATCCTTATTATAATTTGATTTTTGTAGCCTACGATCTTCATGCTACAAACGAAGCCGCCATTGGTAAACTAAACGCTTTGGCTCTAAATGCTACACAGCAGTTTAACATCCGCACGGTATTGCTTACTTCTAATTCAGCTCAGGATGCACAGGCTTTTATCAAAAAGAACAACCTGTTTTCGGAGGTTTTTTATGCTGATGCTGTACCTTTAAAAAGTATGGTAAGGGCAAACCCAGGTGTTTTATTGATGAAGAACGGTGTGGTGATCAATAAATGGCATTTTCATAACGTACCCACTTTCGACCAGCTCAGCCGGAAATATTTCGATAAATAAAGATGATCGGATACGCACTAAAAAAACTGATGTATGGGCTGCTGGTAATGGGCGGTGTAATATTGGTTGTTTTTGTGCTGTTTAATATTTTGCCCGGCGATCCGGCAAGGATGACCATGGGGCAAAGGGCCGATGTCCAATCACTGGAGGCTGTTCGTAAAGAGTTTGGCTTAGACCGCTCTAAACCTGTTCAGTTCCTTTTATATATTAACGATTTATCGCCAATTAGTATACTGGATAATGATAGCACCAATCAACAGAAATATCATTATGCAAAACTGATGTCCTTTGATAAAAAGGCACTGGTGATCAAATGGCCTTATCTTCGTAGTTCTTATCAAACCAAGCGCGACGTAACTGCTATACTATCCGAAACCGTACCGAATACTTTTATCCTGGCTTTAACCGCCATGATTTTCGCCACCATAATCGGCGTGTTTTTGGGCGTGCTTTCAGCGGTGTATAAAGATTCGTGGATTGATAAAACGGCCAATGCTTTTGCCATTCTGGGTATATCAGCACCTTCTTTTTTTGCCGGAATAATTATTGCATGGTTGTTCGGTTTTGTGCTGAGTAATTATACGGGCCTGAAAATGAGTGGCAGCTTATATTCTTATGATCCATTTAATGGTGAAGTACTAACCTTAAGAAACTTATGGTTGCCAATGATTACCCTCGGCTTAAGGCCTTTGGCTATTATTGTACAGTTGACCAGAAGCGCCATGCTGGATGTTTTAGCGCAGGATTACATCAGAACGGCAAGAGCAAAAGGTTTAAGCAGAAATACCATCATCTATAAACATGCACTAAAAAATGCGATGAATCCGGTAATTACAGCTATTTCGGGATGGTTTGCCTCTTTGCTGGCCGGTTCTTTTTTTGTAGAATATATTTTCGGCTATAATGGATTGGGAAGAACTACGGTAACAGCTTTAGAAATGTCTGATTTCCCTGTGGTAATGGGCTCCATTCTTTTTATTGCTTTCGTGTTTGTGGTGATCAACATTCTGGTTGATATTTTATATGCCTATGTTGATCCAAGGGTTAAATTAAGTTAAGCCATGCGCGAAGAAGAAATTATAAACTATACTGCGCTTGCCGATCAACGCATCATCGATATATTTAAGCTTGCAACCATCGAGCTGCCCGATGCAGAGCGGTTGTTCAGCCACGTACTTAATGCGCAGCACATATGGGCGCAACGAATTTCGGGCAAAGTGCCACTTTACGGCGTTTGGGATATTCACCCCAAAGAAAACTTTGAAAGTATCGCTGCTGAAAATTTTAAATTGATCAGGATGGCCTTGAAAGAGCATGCTTTAGATAAAAAGATTTTGTACCGCACCTCACAAGGCGTCCAGTACGAAAACCGAATAGATGAAATTTTATTTCATTTATTTAACCATTCTACTTATCATCGCGGACAGGTTGTAACTTTATTGAAAAAGGAAGGTTTTACGCCACCTGTCACCGATTATATTATGTTAAAACGCGACCATCTGTTATAAGGTCGAAGCAAAAAGAGAAATACATGAAGATTTTCCTTATCGGATATATGGGCTGCGGTAAAAGCACAAAGGCAAAACAGCTGGCACATCGTTTAGATTGCCCTGTGATCGATCTTGATGCCGAAATTGTTTCAAAAACAGGCAAAAGCATTGCCGAATATTTTGCCGAATATGGTGAAAGCGGCTTTAGGGATTATGAAAGCGAAATGCTTAAAACCTTCGATTACCCGGAAACCTGTGTGGTGGCCACCGGAGGTGGATTGCCTTGTTTTTTCGATAATATGGAATGGATGAATGCAAATGGCGAAACGGTTTACCTGCAAATGGAACCTGCCGCCTTAGTGTCGCGCTTACATAACCGTCAAAAACGCCCATTAATTAAAGATTTAGATGATGAGCAACTTTTAGTATTTATTAAAGAGAAACTCGAAGAACGTGATCCTTTTTATACCCGGGCTAAACTGATTGTAGATGCATTTGATCTGGATGGCGAAAAGTTAGAAGAAGCCATTAAGAAAAATCGATAGTTTACAGTCCTTAGTCTTGAGTCCTTAGTCGGTTAATCAATAAGCAGATAGTTACTAATCAACCAATGGCTAATGAACCACTGAACTAATCTCATCATCAATTATTTTAGCCGATAACAGTGCAAGCGGAATTCCTCCACCTGGATGTACGCTGCCTCCACAAAAGAATAAATTTTTAACTTTCGAACTGAAATTGGGATGTCGTAAAAAGGCAGAGAACTGATTGTTAGAGCTGTTTCCGTACAGAGAGCCTTGATACGAACCGGTTTTGACTTCGATGCTTCTCGGGTCGAGAATCTGTTCGCAAATGATATCTTTTTCAATATTTCTGTTTAACAAACGGCTGATTTTTTTAATAATATTTGCCCTGGCTTCTTTTATCAATGAGTCCCAATTCTGGCCGTTATTGGCTGGAACGTTGATCATTACAAACCAGTTTTCGCTGTCTGCGGGTGCATCATCTCTGATGTGTTTACAGCTGATGTTGATATAAACAGTAGGATCGTTACTAATGGTTTTATCTTTCCATATCGCATTAAACTCCTTCTGGTAATCCTCAGTGAAAAAGATATTGTGTAAACCCAGATCGCTGTAATTCCCATCCATTCCCCAGTAAAAAATTAAAGCAGAACTACTCCGTTCCTGGTTGAGTAACTTTTTAGGCTGGGTTATATTTTTAAGCAGGTTTTTATAGGTAAACCAGATATCGAGGTTCGAGACCACAACGTCGGCCTTATAGGTTTTATCGTTAACTTTTATGCCCTGTACTTTGGGTTTGCCTTCATTGGAAGAAATAATTTCTTCTACCTTTTGATTGTAGTGAAACCTGATCCCCAATGCTTCTGCCAATTTTACTAAGGCAGTAACAATACTGTACATCCCGTTTTTTGGAAGGAAGGCTCCATAGTGGTACTCGAAATGTGGAATTACGTTTAATGTGGCCGGTGCCTGAAAGGGATCGGACCCGTTATAGGTAGCATACCGATTGAATAATTGGGCAACTCTTTCGTCTTTAAAAAAAGATTGGTTTGCTTTTGCCTGTGTTCTAAAAGCATCAATCTGGCCAAAACGGAATATGGATTTTAAGGTATCCCAATGCAGGTAACTTTTAAGTTTGTGCAAACTTCTTTCCAGAAATACACGGTGGGTAACCTCATAAATGGTTTTGCTTTTATTTAGATAACGGTTAATTTCTTTGGCAGTTGAAGTTGTTTTTTCTTCAATTTCCTTTGCAAATTTATCCAGATCTGCACTGGCGTTTAACCGTAAGCCATCTTCATAAAAATAACGGCAAACTTCTTTCAGTTTTAGATATTCAAAATAATCTTCAGGGTTTTTGCCTGCCAGTTTAAAAAGCTCATCCACATACTGAGGCATGGTAAAAAGACTTGGGCCTGCATCAAACCTGAAACCGTTCGTCTTTATTTCTGCCAGCTTACCTCCAGGTTTTGAGTTAGCCTCATAAACATCAACCTCATAGCCCTTCACAGCAAGGCGAATGGCAGATGCAATTCCTGCAATTCCAGCACCGATAATTATTGCTTTTGGTTTAGCCATCAATCTATTTCAATTCTTCCAAATATAGCTTTGCTTGTTTTTCAATCTCATTGGTGGCAAACTTAATGGCCGAACCAACTCTTGTGGTCTCGGATTTTACAGGCATTTTATTTACTGTCGCCAAAGCATCAGTATACCATTTGGCCCAGACTTCAATAATATGTTTCTCATCTGTGGCGCCTTTCCCTTTTGCAATTTCTTTTTTGCTTAATTCAAATTCGGTTTTCAAACGGGTTAAGGCATCGGTTTTAACCTGCGAAACAGTGGCTATCGCTGTATTTTCATCTGCGGAAATTAAAGTATAAGCAGCAGTTAAAGCACTTATCCCAACATTTTTCATCTCGATTGGCGAAACTTTATCAATCCTATCATTGTCTGTGTGGTAAAATACATCGGTAAAGTGCCACATTAGTAAACCTGGGATTTTATGCTGCAAAAACGGGGTATGATCACTACCACCTTCAAAAGGATTGTAGTTAACTGTCCAATTCGCAAATATGCCCTGTTTTTTGCAGATGTCGAAAACAAAATCGTTAAAATAATGAGGGAAAAGATCTTTTTCGGTAACATCACCTGCGCCCCATTCGGTATGTTTATCAGTTCCTCTTGTCCAGATGGCAGAAGGATCAGGCATTTTTTCAATCAGGAAAGAACCGCCGGTTTTTTGGGTATCTTCACCAACCATATCCAAACTCATTCCCCACATAATGCCTTTGGCCCGGGTAGTATCTTCAGTAATGTATCTTCTGGTTGATACAATTTCGTCGCCCCATAAAAAGGTTAAGCTGCGCTTCGGACTTATTTTTTTTGCCTGATACAATTCTGCCGTTAACCTGGCCATTTCAGCTAATGTACCCACACCGCTTGCATTATCATTTGCACCCGGCTCCTGAACATGGGCACTGAATACAAATCGCTCATTAGGATTTACACTGCCTTTAACATTTGCAACAATGGTTAATTCTTCCGATGGATAAATTTTAGTCTGGATATTTACTTTCAATTTGGTTTCACCCTTTAAGCAGACTGCTTTTAACTTTTCTTTGGCCGCATAAGATAAAAGTAATGTCCATACCTCGCTACTGGCTTTCATGTTTCCAAACTGGATAGACGTTTGGTGTACCTCGGGTTGGGTATATTTTGGCATAGAATAACCCAGTACACCAATGGCCCCTGCGTTGGTGGCTATTTGAAGTAAACGTGATGGGTTGCTCTCTGAAAATAGGATTTTCCCTTTCAGGTCCATTTTTTCTATTTCGGCAGGTGATACGCTGGTAATGAAAACCACAGGTGCAGTAACACCTCCAACCGGAGTTGAGCCGCAATTAACCGGAATCATGTTGCGGTTGGTTTTGTAAGAGATGAGTGGTTTTGTTTCGCCAACAATATCTATGTTGGCGTCTACAGGTTCCCATGTATTATTTTTCATCGCTCTTTTTTCGATGCGATAAGTTAAAGGCGCTTCAAACTCATTCTGCTTCTGTTCTACAAAGCCAGCTTTTTTGAGGATCTTTTCTACATAATAAATACTTGCATTAAAGCCTGTATTGCCGGGGATACGAAAATATTTTTCGACAAAAGCGGTCGTTTCATAGGCGTTTTTTGCTATGAAACCTTTCCTTGTCAGGTTGAAATATTCATCTGTTGAATTTTGTGCGTAACATCCCAATCCCGCAAAAAGCAGTGCAAAAAGTATCTTCGTTTTCATGATCGTTAGTAAAAGCGAAAGATAACAATAGTTTGAATCTTTTCTCGATTTAAAATGAGGTGTTAAGTATGCAAATGTAATATTCTATGTTATATTTGCAGACATGATTCTCCGAAATTTAGAACCAATACTTAAAGAAGCTTTGCAGCGTAGTCCTGTGGTTGTACTGCTAGGCCCCCGACAGGTAGGTAAAACTACATTAGCCATTGGTCTTATTGATGAGGTTAAGTCCATTTATGTAGATCTCGAGGATCGGTTAGATCTAGAAAAAGTTAGAGATATAACTGCTTTCCATCAAAATAACAAAGAGTTACTCTTAATTCTTGATGAAGTTCAACGTTTGCCAGAAATATTTTCGCAAATAAGGGGGATTGTGGATAAGGAACGTAGAAGAGGAAATAAGGCTGGACAATTTCTGTTTCTGGGATCGGCATCTTTAGATTTATTAAAACAGTCTAGCGAATCTTTAGCTGGAAGAATTACTTATCTGGAACTTTTTCCAGTAAATGCTGTAGAATATGGGCAAGAAGATTTAGCTAAGGTTAATAACCTTTGGTTGAGAGGTGGATTTCCCGAGAGTTTATTAGCTGCGTCGGAGAAAAATAGTTTAATATGGAGAAGGGACTTTATCAGAACGTATTTGGAAAGAGATATCCCTCAATTGGGACCTCGTATTCCCGCCGAGACGCTCGAACGTTTTTGGACAATGCTCGCCCACAATCAAGGTAGTGTGCTAAACGCAGCTCATTTGGCCCGTAATATTGAGGTTACAGGAGTAACCATAGCCAGGTATTTGGATTTGATGGTAGATTTATTGTTGGTTCGGCGACTAAAGCCATATACAGTTAATGTTGGAAAACGACTTGTGCGATCACCAAAAATATATGTAAGAGATAGCGGCCTTACTCATGCCCTGCTTAATATAAAAAGTTATAATGAACTACTTGGTCATCCGGTAGTAGGTGGAAGTTGGGAGGGCTTTGTGATCGAAAATATTATGTCCGTAATTCCATCCGGAGTACAAACTTACTACTATGGAACACCAGGAGGCGCAGAAATAGATTTAATTTTGGAATTTTCGGATGCCGAAAAATGGGCAATAGAAATTAAAAGAAGTTCTGCGCCTTCATTATCAAAAGGGTTTTACTTCGCTTGTCAAGAAGTAAAACCCAATAGTAGCTTTGTTGTTTATGCAGGTAATGATACTTTTACAATGCAGGGCGGAGCCATAGCACTATCACTGCACTCATTAATGCAGAAGCTTATAAGCTACGCGTAACGTCTTCCCTTTTTGTTTTTCAATCCTTCATCAACCGATAAAGGGCCAGAGCCTACTACCCAAAACATGATGAGCAGAAACAACACCAGTACCGAAAACCATAACTCCGAATTGGGTGTGGAGAAACCCGGGGTAAGGTTAACGAAAAATACGGCAAACAATAAGATTGGAATCTGAATGACAACGGCAAAGCGGGTAACTAAACCTAATGTAATCAAAACACCCCCAACCAAATGTGCAAATGCAACTACGTGAATGGCAACACTGATGAGCATGCCCGAAAAACCAAATACGTTGTTTTGTGTAATCATATTTTGAAGAACCGAGGTGTCGCTAACAAAAGAAACACCTTTTCCAAAAATGATCAGGCCAAGTACAATCCGAAGATAATCCAGCCATTTTGAGTGATGAACATCTCCCCAATGTTCAATTTTACGGATAACGTTCATAATGAACCTCCATTTTTATGTGAATGATACTTTAAGTTACGGATTTATATTGGCTTGTCAAATAAAGAACTGAAAATCAATAGATCAAGGCTGAATTTATTTTAAAAAGCAGTTTTAACCATTTGATGTAAAATTAACATAAATTTAATTTGTACCGTTTCGGTTTTTGGTATAAATTTAGTATTATTGCTTAAATAGATAGGTTTTTTATCATGAGCAAAGAAATATTAGAGTTTTCTGTACAAGTAGATGAAAAATTTGACCTGAAATTTAACTGGTTGGATGGCTTTTGGGGCGCTGCATTTAAATTTTTTGGAAAATAATTTTTGAAATCTAATTTTTCTTAACGAACAATCCACGTTCGAACAAGACAGTATTGCCTAATCTTTCTTGATTAACCGGGTTTTAAACCCTCCACCTTTCTGCCTTCTACCTTTAACCTCTTTTTTCTATCTTTGCAAAATAATGAGTAGAAGAAAACCAGGTACGGTAACTATTGTTCCAAACGTACATATAATCGATATTGCTGAAGAAGGAAAAGGTGTTGGCAAGGCTGACGAATTGGTCATTTTTGTTGACAAGGCTGTTCCTGGTGATGTGGTAGATGTTCGGTTGACCAAAAAGAAAAAGAATTTTGCTGAAGCAATTATTGATCAGCTTCATGAAAAATCAGCTTTACGAACCGATCCTTTTTGTCCTCATTTCGGAACCTGTGGCGGTTGTAAATGGCAGCACATGGGCTACGATGCGCAGTTGAAGTTTAAGCAGAAAAATGTTGAGGCAGCTTTACAGCGCTTAGGTAAAATAGATACCTCAGGAACCGAACCTATTTTAGGTTCAGCAAAAAACAGGTACTACCGGAATAAATTAGAATTTACTTTTTCGAACAAACGTTGGTTAGAAAAAACTGATGTAGAACGCGATGAAGATCTTGATATGAATGCCCTTGGTTTTCACGTGCCTTTGCGTTTCGATAAAATTTTAGATATTGAACATTGTTACCTGCAGGATGAGCCATCTAATTCAATCAGAAATGCAGTGCGTAATTATGCTTTAGAAAATAGCCTTTCGTTTTACGATCTGCGTAATCATGAAGGTGTTTTACGTAACCTGATTATCCGTACTTCCAGCACAGGAGAGGTAATGGTTGCCGTGGTATTTGCTTATCCCGAACAGGCACAGGTTGATGGTTTAATGGCTTTCCTTCAAAATGAATTTCCACAGATCACTTCCTTGTTGTATATCGTTAACCAAAAGAAAAACGATACCATTTTCGATCAGGATGTGGTGCTTTTCTCTGGTCGCGATCATATTTTCGAAGAAATGGACGGCATCCGTTTTAAAATTGGTGTAAAATCTTTTTACCAGACCAATTCAGAACAGGCCTTCGAATTATATAAAATCACCAGGGATTTTGCCGGATTTAAAGGCGATGAGCTGGTTTATGATTTATATACTGGTGCCGGAACCATTGCAAATTTTATTGCAAAAAATGTAAAGCAGGTGGTAGGTGTAGAATATGTACCAACTGCTATTCAAGATGCAAAGTTTAACTCTGCGTTAAATGGCATTGATAATACGATCTTCTATGCAGGAGATATGAAAGATATTCTCACTTCAGAATTTATCCTGGCACATGGTAAACCAGATGTAGTGATTACTGATCCACCGCGCGCCGGAATGCATGCAGATGTGGTTCAAAGATTACTGGAAATGGAATCTGAAAAAATTGTTTATGTAAGCTGTAATGCAGCTACGCAGGCGAGAGATTTAGAGCTGCTAAAAGAAAAGTATGATGTGGTGCGTATTAAACCTGTAGATATGTTTCCGCACACACAACACGTAGAGAACGTTGTATTATTAAGGTTTAAGGGGTAAGGCAAAAGGTTTAAGGCTATAACCTTAAAATCAAATGTTGTCATTTTAAACCCTACACCTTAAACCATAAACCTTTTACCTTGAAATGGATAGAGAAGAATTATTAGGCGCAACGCCTGAAGAGAACGGAACACCACAAAAAAAGCAGGAAAGTCCGCTGGTAAGTTTAGAAAAAGACCTGGAGTTTTATGCTGATGCCATTAAAGAAGTGGCAATTGAAATTATGGTTGAAGGGATTTCTGCACACCCGATTTTTATTGCACACCAACATGAAGTGAACATCGGTGAACTTATTTTAAATAAAGAGGAGCTCAATACCGATTGGACCATACAAGCCTCTACCTTGGAAGAGTTTGTAGAAAAAGGAATCATCAGCAAAGAGAAAAAAGAGCCGTTTTTAAAAGTTTATAAAAAACCAGAGGATTTTATGTGCGTTTTCGTAATTGTTCCTGAAGGCGCCAATTTTATTTATTATCCATATAAAAAAGGCAGGGGATAGAAGGCCAAGGTCTTAGGGATTTATTCCTTATCCATTGTTATTCGGTTCTTGCCCTGGCTAAATATTATCCTATGTTCAGAAGGTAAAAACTCAATCGTTAGCTTATATTGCGCTGAGGTAAATTTATCTACTTCGTAACAATCTAAAGGAAAATCCGTTTGGCCGGTAGCTTGTGCTTTTAAAATGTTGCCATTTTTAGAAACTGTAATTTTTAATGGAAAATCTGGACTGGCATATACGCCCAGGTATTTATCCAAATCATTGGTTTTTACATTAAGGTAGGGTTTAAAATTTGGCAATTCGTAGGGTTTGTTGTAGATAATACTCAACAAAACTATCGCGAAGTCATTTTTATCGAAACGCGCAGCATTTAATGCTAATGCCCAGCTAATTCTATCATTTTCGTTATAGCCAACAATAGAGTGTGTTCCATAAGTATCACCAGCGTGGCCATAATACATCGACTCGTAAAAAGGAATAGGCATTATTCCTCTACCAAATGTTTCATGCTTTGGTTTCATTAATTCAATAGTTTCTTTCTTCAAGATTTTATACTGAAACAAACTTGTAATAAAAACATTTAAATCCTGAGTGGTTGATGAGATATCTCCAGCCCCGGTTACATTGCTGAAATTTAGATCCTCAATAATATTCCATTGGTTGATATAATTGTAAGATTGAAAAACATTTGTAGTTTTTGGTGTATAGGCTGAAAAATTTTTAAGTTTCAAAGGCTTTGCAATTTCTTCATCTACTATTTTTGCATAAGGCTGTTTGTGTTTTTTTTCTAAAATTTTAGTAAGCAGATAATAACCTGTATTTGAATAAGCCACTTTTTCGTTTGGCTGAAAACTCACCCCCTGGCGAATAATTTCGTTCATAATATCTTGTTCGCTAACCTTTTTTATAAGCCAAAATATGCTGTCTTTTTTCATGAGAAAATCGCCCAAACCACTGCTATGTTCCAGTAGGTTTTTAATCGAAATTTTGCTGGCATTTGGAATTTGAGGATAGTAAACAGCTAGTTTGTCTTCTAAGTCTAACTCTCCTTTTTCTATTAATTTAAAAATAAGAGTTGCAGTAATCAATTTTGTGATTGATCCTATTTGATATTTTGTATTGGCATTATAGCTTACTTTTTTTAGGCTCGTTTGCCCAAAGCTTCGGTTGTATATTTCTTCTCCATCCTTAAAAATAGATAAACTACCAACTGCTCTATGATTCGTATCGATATAGGTAATGTAATCATTAATTTTTTTTGAAAGTGAGCTTTGACCATAACTGACTTTGCTTAAAAAGAACGATATGATGATAAGGATTAATATATTTTTTTTCATTTAGGCTTAGTTTTCCTCTATTGACGATAAGAAGTATAAAAGGGTTGCATATTTAATAAAAAAACGCCGCTTTGCATCCACAAAGCAGCGCGTATTATTAACTAAACTAAACTTTTAATTTACGTGGTGTACATCGCCACTTTTTGAGGTTGATGTTTTCTTGAGTGAAGCATTTCCTTTATAACTTACATCACCACCGCCACTTGCACTGGCCTCTAAACCCTTATTTACATAGAGATTTACATCTGAACCACCAGAAGCCTGCACCTTTGCATAATCTGCAATTAATTCATAAGCGTCGATATCACTACCTCCGCTCGATTGAATGGTCATATTTTCTGCTTTACCTTTTAAATCGAGATCGCTACCCCCGCTTGATTGAATAGACAAGTCGTTGCAAACAATGCTTAATTTTAAATCTGATCCGCCCGAAGAACGAATGGCCAGTTTATCTGTCTTGATCTGATTTTGTGTGAAAACATCCGAACCGCCTGATGCTGCAATGGCATTTAAAGTTTTAAAACTTACATAGGCTTTAATGATTCGGTTTTTAAACAGACCACTCCAGTTGACACCATCCTTAAATTTTATATTCACATTGCCACCATTCTGTTCCACAACAATATCTTTTAACGTTTCAGCATCCGATTTTATACTCACACTTTCGCTGCCACCCTGAGTGAGGTACAGGTCGATACCGCTGCTTACCCCAATGCTATTGAAATTTTTAACCGTGAAACTTTTAGTTTCCTGTGCTTTAGCCATATAGCTGGTTACCACTATAAATAAAATGGCGGATGATTTGATGAGGGTTTTCATAGTCGTTTTTTCGTTAAATGATTCTGAAGCGATCCTTACGCAGTATTTGTGCAGCGATGGCCCCGGTTTTGTGTTTTGGTTATTGATTAGACGCATCTTTGGTGAAAACGTTGCAAACAATCGAAATTATTTTTCAAATAGTTTGAATTTCATCCTTAAAATCGTTCTTTTTGTATTCAATCCTTTTTTATACAATGGCATCGCAATTACTTATTCTTAACAAGAAACAAATTCAGCAGAAAATAGATCGTATCGCTTATCAGATTTTAGAGGATAACCTGAACGAGAAAGAAGTGGTGCTTGCCGGCATTTGGGACCGTGGTTACAAATTAGCCTTAAGGTTAGAAAAAGTGCTTAAAAAGATTTCAGGCTTTAAACTAACTTTGTTGCGTATCGACCTGCAGAAAGAAAGCAGCAAATTGGTTGCCTCAACCGATTTAGATGAGAGCCATTGGAAAAATAAGGTGATTATTATTGTTGATGATGTATTAAACAGCGGTAAAACCCTGGCTTATGGCTTGGGCGTTTTCTTAAATACGCCACATAAAAAAATCCGTACCGTAGTTTTGGTTGATCGAAGCCATAAAATTTTCCCTATCGCAACCGACTTTGTTGGTCTTGAACTGGCTACCATTTTAAAAGAACATGTAGATGTAGTGATGGATGTAGAAGGCGAAGAAGACCGGGTTTATTTAAGCTAGAGAAGATGTAAAATGGAGGAGGTAAGATGGAATTGATTAATATCGTCCTGGTTTGCAACGAGGATGCCCGAGAACAGCGATTTCATCGCTAGGGTATAGCTAAATTACAGGGCTATTGCACCACATTACAAATGTGGATCTTACTAATCCTCGTCACAAACGAGGACTATTGATCATCTTAAAGAAAAGGATATTTGCAATTCATCCCAATTTTTTGCAATTTCCCGAAATGTATCAGCCCAGAAAAAATAATTTGATCTTCAGCTTTTTCTCCTGGTACATCCAGTTTATCATCAAAAAAGATTTCTCGGCTTTTAATTTTGGTGAAGTGGAAATAAAGCCAGATGCTGCCATACTCATTTTAGCCAATCATTTTAGCTGGTGGGACGGGTTTTTCCTGTTTTATATCAACAAAAAAGTATTTAAGAAACAATTTCATGTGCTAGTGAACGCTGAAAATTACAATAAAGTTGGTTTTCTAAAGTATCTTGGTGCTTTTGCTGCTGAAAATAAGGGCAAAGATGTGTTAGAAACCCTTAACTATGCTGGCAAATTATTAGATAATCCCACAAACCTGGTGCTTGTATTCCCTCAGGGCCAATTATATTCGAACCATCTCAAAAATATCAGTTTCGAAAAAGGGGTAATGCAGATGATCAATGCCAGTCAGAAAAAAATCAATATCATTTTTGCGGCTACCTTTATCGATTATTTCGCGAAAAGAAAACCCTCCGCTTATACTTATCTACAGCATTGGGAGAATGAGGAGTATGTGAGCTTGCA
The DNA here is from genome assembly GCF_059423705.1 of Pedobacter sp. GW460-11-11-14-TSB4. Taxonomy (NCBI): domain Bacteria; kingdom Pseudomonadati; phylum Bacteroidota; class Sphingobacteriia; order Sphingobacteriales; family Sphingobacteriaceae; genus Pedobacter; species Pedobacter sp. GW460-11-11-14-TSB4. The sequence goes on along the minus strand of NZ_JBWKYI010000031.1, from coordinate 27,461 downwards.
ATTGCTGAAAAGCGCCTACAATAAACATTACGATCAATCGCTTGTTAAACAAACTCAGCTTATTGAATGACCATTTTTATTTACGCCGTTTTAATTTTCCTGGTTATCAGGTTTTCGGTTACTGTTTTCAATTTCCTTTCTAATCCGAAGTTGCCAAGGGTGGTTAAACACTATCATGATCAGGTTTCAATCTTAATCCCAGCGAGAAATGAAGCAGAGAATATTTTAGCGCTGCTCGATTCTATAAAAAATCAGGATTATAGCAATTATGAGGTTATTGTTTTAGATGATAACAGCGACGATAATACTTTCCAGATCGTCGAAAAATTTTGCCTTACAAATCCGCAATTTAAAGTAGTTAGCGGTGAAGCACTTCCTCAAAACTGGCTTGGTAAAAACTATGCCTGCCACCAGTTGAGCGAACTGGCAACCGGGAAATATTTTTTGTTTATCGATGCTGATGAATCAATAAAAAGAGGCTTGATCAATAGCCTGATCAACCGGATGGAAATTGGAAGTCTGACTTTATTAAGTGTTTTTACCAATCAAAGCATGAAATCGATAGGCGAGTGGCTGACTGTTCCTTTAATGCATTTTATTCTACTGAATTTATTGCCCTTACGATTGGTTAAACTCTCGAAAAATCCGGCATTTTCGGCAGCAAGCGGGCAGTGTATGTTTTTTAATGCCCGTCATTACAAAGAAAATCACTGGCATGAGCGGGTTAAACATCAGATTGTAGAAGATGTAGAGATAATGAAACTGGTAAAACAGGAAAAATTTAACGCAGAAGCACTTTTAGCCAACGGACTGATCTATTGCAGGATGTACAAGAATTTAGGCGAAAGCCTGAACGGTTTCAGTAAAAATTTACTGGCAGGTTTTGGTAATAACATCATAATATTATTACTTTACCAGCTTTTGGTAACCATAGGGCCAGTAATTTTAATCTTAAACTTTAATGTTGCTTTACTTGTATTACCATTAACTTTAATAGTGTTAAGCAGAATGATGATCTCTTATTTATCCGGACAGCATGTTTTGATAAATCTGATTTTACATCCTTTACAGATGTTGTTCTTCTTAATTATTTCATTTATTTCTATAAAAAAACATATTTTTAAAACAGGCACATGGAAGGGCAGAACGATCAAAGCGATATAAAGGTTAAAAGGATTGCAGTAGCAATAATTATCGTTTTTCATCTGGTTGGCTTGCTTGGCTTCTTAATTCCAGCTGCACAGCCTTATTTTATCAAACTTGTTCCCTTTCATTTGTTGCTCATGTTTGCTGTAATTGTTTTTTCTTACAATGCCGATGTGAAACGTTTGTTATTACTGGTTTCGGGTGTATTTCTCTGTGGTTTTCTGGTTGAGGTATTGGGTGTGCATACCGGAAAAATATTTGGTAGCTATTACTATGGCGATACATTGGGATACAAAGTTGCTGCGGTTCCTTTGTTAATGGGCGTAAATTGGGTAATCCTTATTTTCAGCGTGGGGCAAATGATGAAAAGTATGAAAATCAGGAACAGCATTCTGGCTTCGGTTATTGGTGCTTTTATACTGGTAGGTTTTGATTTCTTTTTAGAGCCTGTGGCCATGAAATTTAACTACTGGCAGTGGGACTGGCATGAAATCCCTGTTCAAAATTATGTGGCCTGGTTTATCGTTTCGGTAATTTTGTTAAAGTTTTACTATGCCCTTGGGCTAAAGCAACAGAAATATATTGGCGTGACCATGTTCCTTTCACAGCTAATCTTTTTTGTTGTCTTATACATGACAACCGGAACAAATATTTTTGCTTAATTTTGTGAAGTTATTTTAATTAATTTTATATGATGGAAACACTAATCGTACAGCCTAAAAATAAAAAACAGCTTTTGGCAGTTGAGGCCGTGTTACAAGCATTAAATGTAACTTTTAAAAAAGAGAAAAGCTATAGCGCTGAATTTAGAAATGAAATAGCTAAAGGTGAAGATGATGTGAAAAATGGACATTTAACAAGGGTTAGTGATGTTCAAAATATATGGAAAAGTATTTTGTAGACATTACGGATCAAGCTAAAAAACAATTAGCTGAGATCTTTAAATCAGGAGATAAAGCTTCGATTAAAAAACTCCAGCAAATTTTTATAGAATTAAGTATTCATCCGGCATCAGGCGTAGGTAAACCTGAAAAATTAAAATTTGAATTTTCTGGCTATTGGTCAAGACAAATAAATAAAAAAGATAGGTTAGTATATAGGATCGATGAAGAGATTATTACAGTATTTGTAATCTCGGCAAAGGGACATTACCACGATAAATAACTAATCCTGAGAAAAAATGAGCAATTTAAACTTACAGGTCAACATCGATAAATCATCAGGCTTTTGCTTTGGCGTAGTATATGCCATAGAAATGGCAGAAGATATTCTGGATAACGAAGGTTATTTATATTGCCTCGGCGATATTGTTCACAACGATGAAGAAGTAGAACGTTTAACCAATCGTGGATTAAAAATCATCGATCACGAAGTGTTGAAAAACTTAAGGGACGAAAAGGTTTTGATCAGGGCACATGGTGAAGCACCTTCAACTTATCAGCTGGCTTTAGAAAATAACCTGACTTTAATAGATGCTTCTTGTCCTGTGGTGCTGAAACTGCAAAACAGGATTAAAAACTCGCATGATGATGATGAGCAGGTGCTTATTTTTGGGAAGCACGGGCACGCCGAGGTAATCGGATTACAAGGCCAGACAGATGGTAAAGCAATTGTTTTTCAGGATTTAGCCGAGCTGGATAATGTAGAATTACCGGCTAAATTTACCTTATACAGCCAAACCACTAAAAGCACCGATAAATTCTATCACATTAAAGACGAATTATTGAGTCGTGGTTATGAAGTTAAGGCTAACGACACCATTTGCAGACAGGTATCTAACCGTTACGAAGAGCTGGAAGATTTTGTAAGTCATTATGACAAGATCGTTTTCGTATCGGGCAAGAAATCATCAAACGGAAAAGTGCTTTACGATGTTTGTAAAAAACATAACGATAATTCTTATTTCATCTCTAATGTTGAAGAGTTAGATCAAAGCTGGTTTAATGAAAATGATAAAGTTGGCATCTGCGGGGCTACTTCTACACCAATGTGGCTCATGGAGAAGGTTAAAGCCGCTTTGGAAAAATACTAATTAGAAAACCGTTATTATATTTATTATTTAAATGAAAGCATTGTTAATAATAGATATGCAAGTTGGCAGTTTTAAACCTTACACTTTGCGTTACGATACTTCAGGCGTAATTGAGAGAATAAATAAATTATCAGATTATTTCAGAACGAATAATAATAAGGTGATTTTCGTTCGGCATGATGGCACAAAAGAAAATATCTTTTTACCAAATACCCCCGATTGGGAGTTCTTGCCAGAATTAATCATAAACCCGAATGATTTTATAGTCTCAAAATCAGCTAATGATTCATTTTATCATACTGATCTACAGGATATATTAACCGAAAATAGCATTACAAAATTGTTTGTAACAGGCTGTGCTACTGATTTTTGTGTTGATGCTACAGTTAAATCAGCTGTTAGCAAGGATTATGAGGTAACCGTTGTTGAAGATGCCCACACTACAGCAGACAGACCTCATTTAAGTGCTCCCAAAGTAATTGAACATTACAATTGGATATGGCGCGAAATGACTCCAACAAACTTTAAAGTTCGGGTTGTAAAAACTAAGGATCTGTTTACTTTGTTGGTTTAAAGACAAAGGTTATTGGCTCGACAAAACTGTAAATTGAAAACTATAAATCCATATATCGGAATTCTGGTTGCGTTAACCGTAATGGCCTGCTGGTTTATTTCTCTTTATTTCTTGCTTACCTGGCATTTTGCCTGGAGCAATCCCTTGGTTTATCTGATGGTTTTTGTACAGATGCATTTGTACACCGGTTTGTTTATTACCGCTCATGACGCCATGCATGGAACCATATCGCCCCATAAAAAAGTAAATCATTTTATCGGTTATCTTTCTGTATTTCTGTATGCAGGTTTTTTATATAACCATTTGTACACAAAACACCACCAGCATCACCGCCATGTACATACCGAAGAAGATCCTGATTTTGCACCACATGGTTTTTGGAAATGGTATTTCCGTTTCATGTTAAATTATGTTACGGTAATCCAATTGGTGATTATGGCAATAGCTTACAACGTATTGAAAATCTGGGTTGATGAAAGAAATTTACTGCTGTTTTGGGTGCTGCCATCATTATTAAGCACTTTTCAGTTGTTTTATTTTGGAACGTATCTTCCACATAAAGGCGAGCACGATAACGAATACCATTCTGCCACTTTGCAGAAAAACCATTTTGTAGCCTTTATTACCTGTTATTTTTTCGGTTATCATTTAGAACATCACCAAAAACCAGCTATGCCCTGGTGGCAACTCCACAAAACTAAAAAGTAGACTCATATTCCTGCGCTGGCGACCAACTTCGCTTTTTGTGCTCAAGTGACTTAGGTGGTCAATAAAACGGCAACGCACTTTGTTATGTTATTTGCTCAAACGGTCAGATGGTAACATCAGACAGCACACTGATTTGCTTTTCTAATGTTTAAGCAGAAATAATACTTTTTTTGACTAAAAAATGTCGACTGTCACATTTTAAACATAGGTAAAAAACAATAAAAAGGCGATATTTGCGCCACGAAACATATTCTTTATAAATGAGCAATAAGGGAATTTTACTGGTAAATTTAGGAACACCTGACAGTCCGGCAACGGCTGATGTAAGAAAATATTTAGATCAATTTTTGATGGATGAACGGGTAATCGATATTCCTAAACTCAACAGAACATTATTAGTTAAAGGTATTATTGTTCCATTCCGTAGTCCTAAAACTGCTAAGCTATATAAAGAAATCTGGAATGAAAATGGTTCGCCACTATTGTATTACAGCAGGTTGCAGGCTAAAATGCTTCAGGAAAGATTAGGTAGCGATTACCATGTAGAATTAGCCATGCGTTACCAAAGCCCTTCAATAGAATCGGCATTGGCAAATTTAAAGGCAGGCCTGGTAGAAAGTATACAGGTCATCCCGATGTTCCCTCAATATGCTTCTGCCAGTACCGGTTCGGTAATGCAGCTGGTGATGGAACTGGTGAGCAAGTGGCCAACGGTTCCGCCAATTTCGTTTGTTAACTCATTCCACGATAACGAATTGATGATTAAAGTTTTTGCAGAAAATGCTAAAAAGCATCATGTAGAAAGTTATGATCACGTCTTGTTCAGCTTCCATGGATTACCTGAGCGTCAACTGTTAAAATGCGATCACACCGGAAGTTACTGCTTAAAAAGCGCCGATTGCTGCCAGACATTAAACGATACCAATAAATTCTGTTATTCTGCACAAGGGCATGATACCGCAAGGTTAATCGCCAAAGAATTAAACTTATCGAAAGATCAATATACCGTTTGTTTTCAATCGCGTTTAGGTAAAGAACCATGGGTACAGCCTTATACCACTGATGTGTTGAAGAAACTGGCTGCCGAAGGTAAAAAACGCCTTTTGGTTTTTAGTCCGGCTTTTGTGGCCGATTGTCTGGAAACACTTTACGAAATCACGGTAGAGTACCACGAAGAGTTTAAAGCTTTGGGTGGAGACCATGTTCAGTTGGTAGAAAGTTTAAATGATAGTCCGGTGTTTATCGAGGCTTTGGCCGGAATGGTTAAATAGTTTAATATGGCGGGTTTTATCATTTTAATGGGTGTTTCGGGAAGTGGTAAAACCGTCATTGGAAAAGCTTTGGCGCCAAAAATAAATGCCGAATTTATCGATGGTGATAATCTCCATTCACAGCGGAATGTAGATAAAATGGCTGCCGGAATTCCGTTAACAGATGCCGATCGTTTAGATTGGCTGCAGCTGATTGCGAAAGTTGGCCGCGAACATGTTGCCCATGGTACAAGCTGTATTATTGCCTGTTCTGCACTGAAAAAATCATATCGCAATCTATTAAGAAATGATAATCCGTCAATTCGGTTCGTTTACCTGCAAGGAAGTTTCGGTTTAATCCACGATCGGATTGCTAAACGTTCTCATCAATATATGCCCGCTAGTTTATTGAAAAGCCAGTTTGAAACCTTAGAAGAACCACTGGCAGATGAAGGGGATGTCGTAACGGTCTTAATCGATCAAAGCATTCCTGAGATCGTTAATGAAATTGTTAAGGCTGATCTGATTTCGTAATCATCGAAATAATCTGATCGGTTGCACCTTTTTTATCCACAACATATCTTTTAGCCTGGTCGGCAGCATTTTTATTTTCAATAAAGCCTTCAAAAGCCCTGATCAATTCCTCAACAGAAGAAATACTTTTAGCTGCACCTATGGCAATTAAATCTTTCGCTTCCTGAAATTTATCGTATTTCGGTCCGAAAATTACAGGTAATCCAAAAGCTGCGGCTTCTAAAGTGTTGTGTATCCCCGTCCCGAAACCACCACCTATATAGGCTACTTTTCCATATTGGTATAGAGAAGACAACATGCCGATGTTATCGATGATGAGCGTTTGGTGTTTAGCGTTTAGCGTTTGATCAGACGAACTAAAAACTGAAAACCGTAAACTGTTAATTGAAAACTGTTTCTCGATACTCTCAATATGGCTTTCATGGATCTCGTGTGGGGCAATGATAAACTTCCAGTTGGGGTATTTTTCAGGCAAAGCCGATAATATTTTTTCATCTTCAGGCCAGGTACTTCCGCAAATTAAAGTAGGGGAGTTGCCAATAAAACTTTCGATCAGGCTAAGCTGTTTGGGCGATTGAGCATTTTCATAAACACGGTCGAAACGCGTATCGCCGTTTATCGTTACATTATTTAATCCGATTGATTTTAAAAGATTTTCGCTTTCTTTATTTTGTACGAAAAAGTAAGTAACAGATTTTAAAATATTGCGGTAAAAGCCACCATACCATTTAAAAAAAGCCTGGTTTTCTCTGAAAATTCCAGAAATCACATATAAAGGAATATGCCGATCCTTCAATTCTTTAAAATAAAAATGCCAAAATTCATATTTGGTAAAAATGGCCATTTCGGGATTAATACTTGCTATAAACCGTTTGGCATTGGCCGCCGTATCAATCGGAAGGTAAAATACATCTGCCAGGGCATAATTTTTTCTGATCTCATATCCCGAAGGAGAGAAAAAAGTAACTACAATTTTCTTCGCCGGATAAAGGTTTTTTAGTTTTTCTAAAACCGGGCGGCCTTGCTCAAATTCGCCCAAAGAGGCAAAATGAAACCATATGTGTTTTTCATTCGGATTAATTTTCTGGGCAATTTGTGTATAGGTATTTTTACGGCCGTTTATAAACAGTTTAGCCTTAGGATTGAATAATGAAAATATCCTGATGAGAAAAATGTAAAGCCGAATTCCGATTATGTAAAGCAAAAGCATTAGTGTAATTTCATATCTTCGTGCCAAGATAAAACGAATATATTTAAAAAGCTTAAAAATATATGGAGACCTCACGATTGGCCTATCATTCAGTATAATAAAAAGACAAGCCATCATGCTCCATAGCAGCTAAAAATAAAGCTAAAAGTAAATTATAACAGATGAAGATAGCCGTTATTGGTACCGGATACGTAGGTTTAGTTACCGGAACCTGTTTAGCAGAAACAGGAAATGATGTAATATGTGTTGACATTAATGAAGCGAAGGTAAAAAAAATGCAGGCTGGCGAAGTGCCGATTTACGAGCCTGGTTTAGATCTTTTGTTCCATAGAAATATAGAACAGGAAAGGTTAACTTTTACTACAAATCTGGCAGATGCCGTAAAAGATGCGCAAATTATTTTTATGGCTTTGCCAACGCCTCCTGGTGGAGATGGTGCTGCCGATCTTTCTTATATTTTAGGTGCTGCAAAAGATATTTCCAAACTGATTACTGAATATAAGGTGATCGTAAATAAATCAACTGTTCCGGTTGGAACGGCAGATAAGGTAAAGGCTGTTTTTGCCGAAAATACCTCAGTTGAAGTGGATGTAGTTTCGAACCCGGAGTTTTTAAGAGAAGGGGTAGCTGTTGATGACTTTATGAAACCTGACCGCGTTGTGTTAGGAACTAAAAGCGAAAAAGCGAAGAAGTTAATGACTGAATTATATGGTCCTTATGTACGTCAGGGGAATCCAATTCTTTTTATGGATGAGCGTTCTTCTGAACTGACCAAATATGCAGCAAACTCTTTCCTTGCCACCAAAATTACCTTTATGAATGAGGTTGCCAACCTTTGCGAACTGGTAGGTGCTGATGTTGATTCGGTAAGAAGAGGCATAGGTTCTGACGACCGTATCGGTAAACGTTTCCTTTTTCCGGGCGTAGGTTACGGCGGTTCCTGTTTTCCGAAAGATGTTCAGGCTTTGGTAAAATCATCTGATGATTATGCTTACGATTTTCAGATCCTGAAATCGGTAATGGAGGTTAACGAAAGACAAAAAACCATCCTTGTTGATAAGGTGTTGAAATATTATAAAGGTGATATAAAAGGCAAACATTTTGCACTTTGGGGTTTGGCTTTTAAACCAGAAACCGACGATATCCGTGAGGCACCGGCCTTATATATTATCGATGCACTGGTTAAGAATGGTGCTACCGTTACCGTATTCGATCCGGAAGCGATGACCAATGTTAAAAATGTTATTGGCGATCAGGTAAATTATGCTAAAAACCAGTACGAAGCTTTGGAAGGTGCTGATGCACTGTTGATTGCGACGGAGTGGTCGGTTTTCCGTAATCCTGATTTTGAAAAAATTGATAACATTTTAAAAAATAAAGTGGTTTTCGACGGTCGAAATTTGTACGATTTGCAAAAAATGATCGATCTTGGCTATTATTATAACAGCATAGGTAGAAAACTATTAACCCCCTAGCCCCCTGAAGGGGAGACTAAGCACAATGCGCAGTTTAAGGGCGTTTTTAAAAAAAAGAATATGAACGAAAGAAAGGAAAAGTCCCCTTCAGGGGATGTAGGGGCGAAAAAAAGAATATTGATTACAGGTGCAGCCGGATTTTTAGGCTCACACCTTTGTGATCGTTTTGTGAAAGAGGGCTATCACGTTATCGGAATGGATAATCTGATTACGGGTGATATGGCAAATATCGAACACTTGTTCAAGCTGGAGAATTTCGAGTTTTACAATCACGATGTTTCCAAATTTGTGCATATTCCAGGCAAACTTCATTACATTTTACACTTTGCTTCACCTGCAAGTCCGATCGATTACCTTAAAATCCCGATCCAGACACTTAAAGTAGGTTCATTAGGTACGCATAACCTTTTGGGGCTTGCCCGTAATAAAAATGCGAGGATGCTGATTGCATCAACCTCTGAAGTTTATGGAGATCCAAATGTAAATCCTCAGCCTGAGGAATATTGGGGCAATGTAAATCCGGTTGGTCCGCGTGGGGTTTACGACGAGGCCAAACGTTTTCAGGAAGCCATTACCATGGCCTACCATACTTTCCATGGCGTAGAAACCCGGATTGTTAGGATTTTTAATACCTACGGGCCGCGAATGCGCCTGAATGACGGCCGTGTTTTACCTGCATTTATCGGACAGGCTTTAAGAGGCGAAGATTTAACTATATTTGGTGACGGAAGTCAGACACGTTCTTTCTGTTATGTTGATGACCTGATAGAAGGGATTTACCGTTTATTGATGAGCGATTATGCGCAGCCGGTAAACATTGGTAACCCGGATGAAATCACCATCAAGCAGTTCTGTGAGGAAATTATCAAGCTTACAGGTACCACGCAGAAAATCGTTTATAAAGAACTTCCGCAGGATGATCCTAAACAGCGCAGGCCGGATATAACCAAAGCGAGAACGATACTGGGATGGGAGCCAAAAGTAGGCCGTGCCGAAGGATTGAAAATTACATACGAATATTTTAAATCATTGCCTGCAGAGGCTTTGGAAAAGATAGATCATAAAGATTTTACCACATTTAACCGTTAAAATGGCAAAAATATTAGTTACCGGTGGAACAGGATACATAGGTTCGCACACCGCAGTAGAATTACACAACGCAGGTTACGAAGTTGTGATTGTAGACAACCTTTCTAACTCGAATATCAAAATTTTAACCCAGCTTCATGCCATCACTGGCAAATGGTTCGATTTTCATGAAATCGATCTGCAGGATGACAGGGCGGTTCAGGAATTTGCAGAAAACCATACCGACATTGATGGAATTATCCATTTTGCAGCATCAAAAGCTGTAGGCGAATCGGTAGAACAGCCCTTAAAATATTATAAAAACAATTTTTACGGTTTAATTAACCTGTTAACCTCGTTTAACAGAAAGATAAATTTTGTATTTTCTTCATCTTGTACCGTTTATGGACAGCCAGAAACGTTACCGGTAACTGAGGCGGCACCAGTACAGAAGGCTGAATCTCCTTATGGAAATACCAAGCAGATTGCTGAAGAAATATTAGCAGAAACAGCAGCCGTAACACCAGCGTTAAATATTATCGCTTTGCGTTATTTTAACCCGGTTGGTGCACACGAAACTGCTTTGATTGGCGAGTTGCCAAATGGTGTGCCTGCAAACCTTGTTCCTTTCATTACGCAATCGGCAATTGGCAAACGTGGTCCGATTACCGTTTACGGTGATGATTACGATACCCCTGATGGTTCTGCTATCCGCGATTATATCCATGTGGTTGATCTGGCAAAAGCACACGTTGCTGCCATAAAAAAATTAGAAGAAGGAAACCCTAACGGTAATTACGATGTTTTCAATATCGGTACAGGTAAAGGTTCTTCTGTTTTAGAAATTATTGCAGCTTTCGAAAAAGTGAACGGAGAAAAGCTTGATTATAAAATCGGACCAAGAAGAGCAGGTGATATTGTTCAGATTTATGGCGATGTTCAAAAATCGAATAACGAACTGGGCTGGAAAGCTAATCTTGATATCAATGAGATGATGCGTTCTGCCTGGGAATGGGAAAAATACATTAAGGCTAACCCTTTTTAAATGAAATTATCGGAGCACAAAGATTTAAAAACTGCCATAACAGAATTGCCTGTTAAAGAAAAAGACAAGCTATTGCTGCGTTTGGTGGCTAAAGATAAAGTGCTTACCGAACATCTTCATTACAAATTGTTAGAAGATGCCACCGATTTAGATGATCGGAAAGAAAGGATTAAAGCTGATGTGGAAGAACAGGTGCTGGAACTGAAAAAACTAAATGCTAAAGAAGCTTTGGTAAAAGTTCGGAAGATGATCACCTCGGTTAACCATTTTTATAAAGTAACAAAAGATCCGGTTGGCGAGGTAGAACTAAAATTGTTTATCCTCAATGCCATCCCTTTTGATTATAAGAAATCAATTTTTGGTTACCGCGATTTTATGATGCTTTTTAGTATTTTTTACTTAAAAACTGTCGCGGTAACCTTAAATAAATTCAAAAAACTACACGAAGACCTGCAGTTCGATTTAAGCGAAGACTTAAATAATTTGTTAGCTAAAATCTATTCTTCTAAATTAGCAGGCGCAGCAGAGGCAAGCAATTTGCCCAAAGAGATCAGTTAAAGTTATGACCTACCATTATGTTCGGATTATTTAAAAAGAAAAAAATAGCACCCGAATTTAATTTCTCCGGTATTGGAACAGATATGCACTCGCACATTATTCCAGGGATTGATGACGGCGCGCAAACGCTTAAAGATTCTTTCCTTTTGGCCAAAAAATTTAAAGCTTTAGGTTATAAGAAACTGATTGCCACACCACACATCATGGCCGATTATTTTCGAAATACACCCGATACCATTAACCGTGGTCTGGATACCTTGCGAAAAGGCTTGCAGGAAATTGAACTGGATCTCGAAGTTGATGCCGCTGCCGAATATTACCTGGATGAAACCTTAGAGAAAAAAATCAGACAAAAAGAGGTGTTAACTTTTGGAAATAATTATCTTTTGTTTGAATTATCTTATATCAATGCACCTCAGAACCTGATCGATTTTATAAAGATGATGCAGGATGCCGGATACAAGCCTGTTCTGGCCCACCCTGAGCGGTATCCCTATTACTACAATGCTTTCGAAAGCTATCACCAGATTAGAGAAACTGGTTGCCTGTTGCAAATGAACGGTATTGCTTTAACCGGTTATTATGGTGCTGGGGCAAAAAAAGTAGCAGGAGAAATGGTGGAAAACCATATGGTCGATTTTATAGGCAGCGATATGCATCATTTAAAGCATGCTGAAGCACTCGAAGATAGCCTTAGCACACCATTAATGCAACAATTGCTTACGCAACATCAGCTTATTAATGCGTTGCTTTAAATTGGGTTAACTGTTTAAATTGGTTAATCGGTTAATTGTATAGAGCCTCCAGCAGTTAACCAGTTTAAACAATTAACCGATTTAACATTACTCATATCTCAATGCCTCCACAGGATCTAGCTTTGATGCTTTTTTAGCAGGATAATATCCCGACAGAATTCCTACAAATACACATAATACAAAACCGCCGATAATAAATAGCCATGGGATCAAGAAGGCACCACCCATAGCGAGGGAGATCAGGTTGCCTAAAACTATTCCCAGAAAAATACCCAGGGCACCACCCATTAAACAGATTACGACTGCTTCAATTAAAAACTGGTGACGAATTACCTTTGGGTTTGCGCCGATCGCTTTACGGATACCAATTTCGCGTGTACGTTCGGTAACGGAAACCAGCATGATATTCATTAAGCCAATGGAGGCGCCAATCAGGGTAATAATTCCAATAGCAACCCCACCAATAGCCACAAAGGCCAGATTTTCGAATAATGTTTGCGCAATGGCATCACTCTTGGTAATCTCGAAATTATTGGTTTCGTTCACCTTTACCTTGCGGATATTTCTGAATAGCGCAGTAGATTCGCCAATAATGTTTTCCTGCATCTCGTTGCTAGGCACCATTACGGTGATGGTGTAAGATGGATTGGCATTGGCGTTAATTTGCTTGGCTTTTAGCAAAGGCACATAGACCGCCCTGTCGCCGCTAAAGCCCATACTCGAGCCTTTTTTCTCTAATATGCCAACAATTTTAAAACGGTTATTACCTACATTAATCAGTTTATCCAGGGGATCTGAATCTTTGAACAATTTTTCAACCACTTCACCCCCAACAATACAAACGTTGCTCCCGAGTTGGATTTCGGAAACACTAAAATTTCTTCCTTGTGATAAATTTAGACCTTGCGAGGCTAAACCGTTTTCATCTATACCCTGAACGTTAATGTTTGGATTTGTTTTTAAACTGCCGTATTTGATGGTAGAACCTCCACTGGCAAATACACTTACCGCAACGGTTGCAGGGGTATTCAGGCTATCTTTAAACTTAACGGCATCTTCATAGCGGATGGCTTTAAAAGGTTTTGGCCGTTTACCATTTCCAATTCTAATCCCCGTGCCGCGGTTTCTGATGGTAAAAGAGTTGGCGCCCATGCTACTAAAAGCATCGGTCATACTTTTCTTTACAGCATCCAGAGTGGTTAAAATCCCAACCAAAGCCATTAAACCTATGGCAATAATTAAGGCGGTAAGCATAGTACGCAAGCGGTTCGCTTTAATAGATTCTAATGCCAGTCTGATGTTTTCTCTGTAATTCATTTATTGTAAGTATCAAGTATCGGATCAAGTATTGAGTATCAAGTATTAAGATGGATTAACCTTATACCCTATACCTTTTGCCTTCAACCTCTATGGGTAAAAATAAAAAAAGTCCCGATGTTTAGACAAGGGGACTGCACTATATGTTACAATAATATTTTATTTATGCCGAGAAACTCGTGCCACAGCCACAAGTGCTGGTTGCATTAGGATTAACGAAAGTAAAACCACGAGAATTTAATCCATCCTGCCAGTCGATCATCATGCCCATTAAATACATCTGGTGTGCTTTGTTCATGAAAACTTTAATGCCATCAATAAAAAATTCCTGATCGCCATCTTTTTTCTGATCAAAACCTAAAACGTAATTCATGCCAGCACAGCCGCCACCCTCTACGCCTACGCGTAATCCGTAATCTTCACTAATCTCCTGCTGATCCCTTAATTTATATAACTCTTTGGCTGCTCCTTCTGAAAAAGTAACGGGTGCAAATGCTGTATCAACTGTTGTGCTCATGTTATTTAAATTTTATCTGTTACAAATATAAATAATAATGCACATTTTTGCTTTTAACGGTCTGTTAATATTACCGTAATTAAACAATACTTATGAATACCCAACAAATTTTAGTTGATATAGTTGTCTTATTTGCAGGCATTTTCGCTGCGCTAATCGCCCTTTATTACATTCTAAGGAACGATATCCAGCGTTTCTTTGACTTAAAAACGATCGAGCTGAACAAAGAAAGCCGGGCGCATATTTTGCCCTTACGTTTACAGGCACACGAACGTTTAATCATATTTATCGACCGGATTAACCCCGCTAATTTGCTTGTTCGCCTGCACCAGCAAGGAATTGGCATTGGTACTTTACAAGCTGGTATCTTAAACGAAATTCGCTCGGAGTACCAGCATAATATTACCCAGCAGTTGTATGTAGATAGCGTAACCTGGACTGTGGTGCGAAAATTAAAGGACGATACCATTGCCATGATTAATAATGCCGTACAAGGTTTACCTGCCGATGCAAATGGGATTGAACTCAGCAAGGCAATTTTACAGCACATGGCCAGTAAAGATGAAAACCCTTACGATTTAACCATCGAACTGATTAAAAAAGACATCCATAAGCTGTTTTAAGGAAGGTTAACTGGTTAATTGTTTAAATCGGTTAGCTGCGAATCCTTGGAATTCGAATAATAATTTTTCGTTAGGCTGTTAACCAATTAACCAGTTTCAAACAGTTACGCAACTTGCCGTACTAATGAACCAATGACTATTGAACCAATGAACTAACTTATTATGAGCGAAAAGAAGCACACCACCACCTCAGGCATTGAAATCAAAGCGCTGTACACCAAAGCGAAGCCGATGGAAGAGCTGCCGGGCGAATTTCCCTTTACCAGGGGGATTCAGAAGGATATGTACCGGGGCCGTTTATGGACAATGCGGCAGTATGCAGGCTTTTCGACCGCTGAAGAATCAAACAAGCGTTACCATTATTTATTGGCGCAGGGAACAACGGGCTTATCTGTTGCTTTTGATCTTCCAACGCAAATTGGTTACGACTCTGATCATGAAATGGCCGATGGCGAGGTGGGTAAGGTGGGCGTGGCTATCGATTCGTTAAAGGATATTGAAATTCTATTTGATGGTATTCAGCTGAAAGACATTACCACTTCGATGACAATCAATGCAACGGCTTCAATTTTGTTGGCCATGTATATTGCGCTGGCCAAAAAACAAGGTGCAGATTTAAAACAGATTTCAGGCACGATACAGAACGACATCTTAAAAGAATATGCGGCGAGGGGAACTTATATTTATCCGCCAAAACAATCGATGCGATTAATTACCGATATTTTTGAGTTCTGCAGCAAAGAAGTGCCGAAGTGGAATACCATTTCTATATCCGGCTACCATATTCGCGAGGCCGGATCTACCGCGGTGCAAGAACTTGCTTTTACATTGGCGAACGGTAAAACCTATTTAAAAGCAGCGCTGGATAAAGGTTTAGATATTAATGTATTTGCGAAACGTTTGTCGTTCTTCTTCAATTGCCACAATAATTTCTTTGAAGAAATAGCAAAATTTAGGGCCGCAAGGCGCATGTGGGCCAAAATTACCAAAGATTTGGGGGCCACAGACGAAAAAGCACAGATGCTCAGATTTCATACCCAAACCGGAGGTTCAACCTTAACTGCACAACAGCCGTTAAACAATGTAATCAGGGTAAGCAATCAGGCTATGGCGGCCGTTCTTGGCGGAACTCAATCCCTGCATACCAATGGTTACGATGAAGCACTTTCGCTTCCAACGGAATCGGCTGCAAAAATTGCTTTACGTACCCAGCAGATCATTGCCTTCGAGAGCGGTGTTACCGATACCGTAGATCCATTGGCAGGATCATTCTTTGTAGAAAACCTAACCGATGAAGTAGAAACGGCTGCCTGGGCTTATATCGATCGGATAGACGCTATGGGTGGCTCGGTTAATGCCATCGAAAGCGACTACATGCAAAATGAGATTGCCGGTGCATCTTATCAGTATCAAAAAGAAATCGAAAGCGGCGAAAGGATCTCAGTAGGGGTAAATAAGTTTACCCAGGAGGAAGAAGGTTTGACCGAAGTTTTTAATATTGATGATTCTATCCGTAAGCTGCAATCTGAAAAACTGGAAATTTTAAAAACCACCCGTGATAATGATGCCGTAGAAAAAGCATTGCAAAGTTTGCATGAAGCGGCCAAAGGCGAAACTAACTTAATGCCATTGATTATAGATGCGGTTGAAAAGTATGCTACGCTTGGCGAAATTGCAGATGTGTTTAGGGGTACTTTTGGCGTTTACTAACAAAGCTTCGGCAACCTGATTGGTGTTTCATTTCAGGTCAAAATTAAAGGCATGCTGCTTTTGATGAAGGGGTAATAAAATGAACAAATATCTTATTCACTGATCTCAAATTTAAGGAGTTGAATTGTCGTAAAATTCATACAAAAATAAGGCATAATGAATTAATCTAAAATCGATTTGAACGATTGGCTTAAATTAATATTAATTTATTTATCTTATGGCTTTGATTTTCAGTTAATTCGACTAATAAAAAGACTAAAACGCTTAACTAGTGCCTAAAATGGCTTAGATTTTGCTTTTTCAACAGCGATTCGAAGTGATGAGGGTATATTGATGTTAAATAATGGTTAATGTGGATAACCAGTGTTAATAAATAGTTATCAACATAAAAAATTGAGGTTAAGCGGGCTACTATATTCCTTATCAGTACGTTACGATTTATTTGAAATTTTTGTTTAAAATGTTGATAATTTTCTCAATATTCGTAGTCCCTAAACGGACCATCCCTTTAATTCGAATAGGCACTGTAAACCAATAAATTATAGAAATCGCAATGGAAAAAACTTGTACAGAAGTATGGAAGAACTGTCTTCAAATTATTAAGGATAACATTCCGAGTCAAAGTTTCAAAACTTGGTTCGAGCCAATAACAGCCCTTAAATTGGAAGGTAAGGTTTTAACTATACAGGTGCCAAGTTTGTTCTTTTACGAATGGCTTGAAGAACATTATGTAGGCTTGCTCCGCAAGACTGTAAAGAAACAACTTGGAGAGGATGGCAGGTTGGAATATAACATCGTTGTAGATAAATCATCAAACAGCGGTAATCCTTATACTACCAATATGCCCTCAAATGGAAATGGAGCGGAGGCAAAGGTACAATCGATGCCGATTCCGGTTTCCATTAATAAGGATATTAAAAACCCATTTATTATCCCTGGATTAAAAAAATTAAATGTTGATCCACAATTAAACTCTAACTATACTTTCGAAAATTATATTGAGGGAGATTGCAACCGCTTGGCGCGTTCTGCAGGTTACGCTGTAGCTGCTAAACCAGGTGGTACATCTTTTAACCCTCTGATGATTTACGGTGGCGTAGGTTTGGGTAAAACACACCTGGCGCAGGCAATCGGTAACGAGATTAAACGCAGCATGCCAGATAAACTGGTGATCTATGTAAGCTGTGAGAAATTCTGCCAGCAGTTTGTAGATTCATTAAAAAACAACACCATTAACGATTTCGTTAATTTTTATCAGGCAATGGATGTAATCATTATGGATGATGTACATAACTTTGCCGGTAAAGAAAAAACACAGGATATTTTCTTCCACATTTTTAATCACCTGCACCAATCGGGCAAACAGGTCATCTTAACATCTGATAAAGCACCGAAAGATTTAGCTGGTTTGGAAGAGCGTTTGTTAAGCCGTTTTAAATGGGGGTTATCAGCAGATCTACAGATTCCTGATCTGGAAACCCGTATTGCTATTTTAAGAAAGAAAATGTATGCTGATGGTATTGAGTTACCAGGCGAGGTGGTAGAATATGTGGCACACAACATTGATAACAATGTACGTGAATTAGAAGGTGCTATGGTATCTCTTTTGGCACAGGCTACTTTGAATAAAAAAGAAATCGATTTAGCCCTTGCTAAGCAGATGTTGAAGAACTTCATTAAAAATACTTCTAAAGAAATTTCAATGGAATATATCCAGAAATTGGTTTGCGAGTATTTCGAGGTTCCTGTAGATATGGTTAAATCGCAAACACGTAAACGCGAAATTGTTCAGGCACGTCAGATTTCGATGTACCTTTCTAAAAGTCATACTAAATCATCGTTAAAAACGATTGGCGCTTTCTTCGGCGGTCGCGATCACAGTACCGTAATTTATGCTTGCCAAACCGTAGAAGATTTAATCGATACCGATAAAAAGTTTAAAGCTTACGTACACGATATCCAAAAGAAATTAAAAATGAGCTAAACCAGGTTCAGGAACAGAAAGGTAGAAGGGTTTAAATAAAATCTTTCGTTCCTGATCAAAAGTTAATGCATTAAACAATAAAGGCCAGATATTTTATCTGGCCTTTATTGTTTCTGTTTTTCTGTAAAATAAATTAAAGTTTCTCTAATTCTGCTAAGCCATATAATAAAGCCGCAACATGAAGTGCCTGGGCTATTTTATTATCCTTAATCAGTTGTTTTAGCTCATCAATGGTATACTCTTCAACATTTAATATTTCATGTTCATCTAAATGCTGTTCATGCGTTTTAATACCACCTGTCAGGAAATAGGTAAAGGTCCTGTTATCAGATGTTGCAGGATTGGGATAAAGCTCAGCTATAAGTTTGCAGGTTTTAAAACTGTAACCGGTTTCCTCTAAAAGTTCACGTTTAACAGCAAACTCAGGTGCTTCATCGCCATCAATTACACCGCCCGGAACTTCAAGTGAAACAATATCGGCTGCATGGCGGTACTGGCGTACCATGATTATTTTTCCTTCTTCAGTTAATGCAATCGCATTTACCCAGTTTGGATACTCTAAAACATAATAATCGTCTTTTATAATACCTCCGGGAAGTTTAACTTCGTCTACCCTCAAGGTAGCCCACTTCTCTCGTACTAAATATTTAGAGGCTATTTTCTGCCACTTTTCTATAATCATTGATGTATGTTGTTTTGTTTAGCGCCATGCAATAGGCGTTTAGCGCAAGTATTGTTGTATCGTTTTCTGACGGTGCAGGTTGACCAAATGTACAATCTTATGCCGATCTGACAGGTAATTATAAACTAAATTCAGCTTTGGGGCAATCATTTGGTTCCGATCCTGACTTATGCCCATTTCATAATATAGAAATTCGCTCAGTGAGTCGAGTTTTTCCGGAGGAAGGTTGCCCCCAGTCAACCAGTTTTCAAAAACAGCCAGCTCTTCACTTTCCAGAATTTCTTTTGGCAATTGAAAACCGCTTTCCATGGTTTCGTCAAAAAGCTGATTGGCTTCGGCCAACTTACCCTCTAATTTTAATCCCATAATACGGGCTAAAACCTGCGCAAGTTTCTGTATTTCTGCTGTGATTAAATCTCTTCTGTACATTATTGTTGTAATGTTTTAATCTGTTGGAAAGTGGTAACGTTCAAACGGAGTAGATTCTAACTTAATGACCAATGAACCAATGAATTTACCAGCTTCCGCTGCTACCACCACCACCAAAGCTTCCTCCGCCAAAACCACCGAATCCGCCACCGCCTCCGCCTGAAGAGCCGCCTCCCCAGCCACCGCTGCTTCGTCCACCGCCACCGCTTCCAAAAAGCATAGCCCAGAACAAAGCATTGGATGCACCCCGGCCACCAATTACTTCGCTGCCACCGCCACCACCTTTACGCATAATAATGATGATCACGATGACGATAATGATAATAATGATGATACTGCCTGAGCCACCTTTCTTTGAAGAAGCTTTTGGACTATCATTTTTATATTCGCCCCTGGTGTATTTTATAATCGAAGTAGTCGCTTCATCCAGGCCGGCATAATAATTTCCTGCTCTAAAATTGGGTTTAATGTCGTTGTCAATGATACGTTTGGCATAAATATCGGGTAATGCACCTTCTAAACCATAACCTGTTTGGATAGAGATTTTTCGATCGCCAACGGCCACAACGATCATAATGCCGTTGTTTTTGCCACTTTGGCCAACTCCCCATTTTCTGCCAAGTTCTACAGCGTATTCGTTAATATCATAATCACCGACTGATTTTAGTATCGCTACGGCAATCTGTGTGGAAGACGAATCATTAAAAGCTACTAATTTAGTTTCCAGTTGCTGCTTCTGATCGGATGATAATACATTAGCGTAATCATTAACCAGTGTGTTCGGTTTTTCTGGAAAATCCTGTGCAAAGGCAAAAGTGAATAATAAACTCAGTAACGAGAAAAGGAATATTTTCTTCATCGTTTATTTGTGTTCTAGGTTATCCATAAAAACAATATCATTTGGCAATTCATTAATATCGCCTTTTTGAGGTGGGAAGAACAAGGCTAGCTTTTCTCCGGCCAACGCTACACCTGCAATAATGCCATCGGCTAAATTGCCTTTTGCAAAGTGTGCAGTCATCGCTATTTTAGCTGTTTCCCAAAAATTTTCAGGTACTACCTGGTTGATGCCTACATCGCCAATAATGGCAAATTTATGATCGGCATGTGCCAGATAAATCAGCACCCCATTTCTTTTAGCTGTTTTGTCCATATCCAGCTTGGTGAAATACTCGATAGCTTTCTCGTATGGATCGCCTGCGCAATGTTTGTCAATAGCTATCCTAATTTCTCCGGAAGTTGCTCTTTCTGAATCGGAAATCGCGTTTGCTATTTTTTCTTGTTCAATATCTGAAAATAACGACATATGCTTATTATGTATGAAGTAAAAAGGGTAATAAATGCTTTTTAATAAACATTCACTACCCTTATATATTGTGTGGAGAATATTAAAATTCTACTTTAGGGGCGTCTTTTGCAGTAGCATCGGCCTCAAAATATCCTTTAGCTTTAAAGCCGAACATGCCAGCAGTTAAATTGGTTGGGAACGATCTGATTTTACCATTATACTCCTGTACCGCATCATTAAAATCTTTACGGGCAACGGTAATCCTGTTTTCGGTACTTTCTAACTGTGCCGATAAATCACTGAATTGCTGTGTAGCCCTTAGTTCAGGATAGTTTTCGGTAATCGATAATAGTTTGCCTAAAGCCTGGCTCAATTGTCCTTGAGCTGCCTGGTATTTCTGAATGTTTTCTGGTGTCAGTTCATCCGCTTTAACCGTCATCTGTGTTGCTTTTGCACGTGCTTCGGTTACAGCAGTTAAAGTACCCTGCTCAAATTTAGCCGCGCCTTTTACCGTAGCTACCAGGTTCGGAATTAAATCTGCTCTTCTTTGATACTGGGTTTGCACAGTTCCCCATTTCGATTTAACGTTTTCATCAAGTTTAACCATGCTATTATATCCGCATGAACTTAAAGTGCTCACTGCAATAACTGCAGCTAAAATTCCAAATATTAATCTTTTCATTTTTATGGTTTTTGTCTTTTTAATAGAATTGATTTATGGTCAATTTACGAATTAGATATCAAATTGCATGCCTTTGTTACACTTTCAATAATTATCTGCCAGGTTGGCAAGCTTAGGGTAATGTTTAAACTGATGTTTTTGTTTTGAAGCGCAAGGACATTCGCTTTTTTTAATGTTTGCTCCCGCTCTTTGCTTTACTTCGTGTCCGCTCCGATCGGGGGCTAAAAACTTTGGGCTGTGGCACGGAAAGCCTGCATAGTAGCAACAAAGCCGCCATCTAAACCCGAACGAATGGATCGCGACGTAAAGTCGGGAGGAGGTAGAGCGGGAAGAAAGTGGCTTATGGAATACTGCGGTGGCTTTCCAAAAAAACATAAAAGCATTACTTTAGTCTGCTGATAATTTTTAGTCATATTTTGAAATCATCAAATATGCTATCAGTTGCCTATCTTTGTACCGTTCGGGATAAAAACCTGACATGATATGCAAAAAGACATCGAAATTACGTTGCTCCCGCACGAGGTAGAGCAAACAGAGTTGATTAAGCAGAAGCTGGCTGAAGCCTTAAAATTGCCTGGATCAAGAATTAAAGGTTATGAAATCCTGAAACGATCGATAGATGCCCGCTCCCGAAAAGTGATATTCCGACTTCAGGTAAAAGTTTTTGTCGATGAGGAAGCCATTCCCGAAGTATACACCATTAACTATAAAAATGTAAGCGATGCCAAACCCGTAATTATAATCGGCGCTGGTCCGGCCGGGTTATTTGCAGCTTTACAGTGTATCGAAAATGGATTAAAACCCATTATGATCGAACGTGGCAAAGATGTAAAGCAACGCCGCAGAGATTTAGCTGCCATAAATAAGCAGGGATTAGTGAATACCGAATCTAATTATTGTTATGGCGAGGGTGGCGCAGGAACCTATTCGGATGGTAAACTGTATACCCGATCGAATAAACGGGGTGATATTAATAAAGTACTTCAGGTTTTTGTAAACCATGGCGCAGAAGCTGATATTGCTACCGATGCCCGTCCACATATTGGCACGAATAAACTTCCACATATTATCACTGCTATCAAAGATACCATCCTGAATGCCGGGGGCGAGGTGATGTTCGATAGCCGGATGACTGATATTTTAATTGAATTCGGAAAAGTAAAAGGAATTGAGATCAATTTTGAAGAAAAGTTGTTCGCTGATGATATTATCCTGGCAACAGGTCATTCTGCGAGAGATGTGTACGAATTGTTGAACAGTAAAAATATCCTGATTGAGGCCAAACCATTTGCTTTAGGTGTGCGGATTGAGCATCCTCAGGAAATTATTGATTCTGCCCAGTACCATTGTGATATCCGGTCCGAATTCTTACCGCCTGCTTATTATAGTTTAGTTGAGCAGGTTGGTAGCCGTGGGGTGTTTTCTTTTTGCATGTGTCCGGGGGGGATTATTGCACCTTGTTCCACCGGCGAAAATGAAATTGTGGTAAATGGCTGGTCGCCATCTAAAAGGAATAATCCTTATGCCAATTCAGGCACCGTAGTACAGGTTACCTTAAATGATGTTCAGGGCTACGATCCGCTTAGGATGTTGCACTTCCAATCTGAAATTGAAAAAATGGCTTTTGAGGCTGGTGGTGGCAACTTAGTAGCGCCTGCACAAAGAATGGTGGATTTTGTGAACAATAAACTATCGATCGATTTACCGAAGAATTCTTATCTGCCGGGAACCAAAAGTTCGATGCTCGATAATATTTTACCCGATTTCGTATCAGATAGTTTACGCGCTGCATTGCCTTTGTTTGGGAAAAAGATTAGAGGTTATTATACAAATGAAGCTATTTTGGTGGGGGTAGAGAGCAGAACGTCTTCTCCGGTCAGAATTCCGAGAGATAAAGAAACTTACCAGCATCCTCAGGTAAAGGGTTTGTATCCTTGCGCAGAAGGCGCAGGTTACGCGGGTGGGATTGTATCGGCAGCCATAGATGGAATTAACTGTGCAAATGCAATATTAAACGCATCTTAACAAACTTTATATGGCCCCAATTGTTGTTTAGGTATGTTTAATATTACAAACGAAATTAAAAAGGCATTTAATGGCGATGCCTGGCATGGGAACCATGTAATGCAAACGCTGAATAACGTTAACCCCGAAAGTGCCTTTAGTCACTTTGTGCCGGGTGCACATTCTATTGCTGAAATTGCTTTGCACTTAACGGCCTGGACAGAAGAAGTGACTTCAAGACTGAGTGGGAAACCAGCAACAGAACCCGCAATGGGCGATTGGCCAATGCCCGAAAGCAGGACACCTAAGGCTTGGGAGCGTATTATCTTTAATTTTAAAATTGCAAACGAAGAACTCATCCGCCTTTGTGAAACCATAAAAAATAATCAATGGGACGATGAAGTGAAGAGTGAGCGAAATCCGACTTTGGGAACAGGTGTAACCAATGCCGAGCTTTTAAGTGGTTTGGCACAACACCACGCTTACCATTCCGGTCAAATTGCTTTACTTTCTAAATTTTAATATTTATCCGTGTAATCTCTCCATCTGTGTAATCAATTTCAAA
This sequence comes from Pedobacter sp. GW460-11-11-14-TSB4, assembly GCF_059423705.1. NCBI lineage: Bacteria > Pseudomonadati > Bacteroidota > Sphingobacteriia > Sphingobacteriales > Sphingobacteriaceae > Pedobacter > Pedobacter sp. GW460-11-11-14-TSB4. The sequence continues at coordinate 3,305 of NZ_JBWKYI010000031.1, read as the reverse complement.
ATGAAAAAGACACTTATAATCGGCGCATCGCCAAACCCTTCAAGATATGCCTATAAAGCAGCCAATATGCTCAAGCGCTTCAATCACGAAATTGTTAATGTGGGCATAAAAAAAGGAGAGGTTGCAGGCGTAGAAATTGAAGAACCGGGTCTGATCCACACCGATATCGATACCATAACCCTGTATATTGGCCCATCCTTACAGGCTCAATACCACGATTATATCCTGGAAACCAAACCAAAGCGGGTCATTTTCAATCCGGGAACTGAAAATTACGAGCTCGAAAAACTATTGGATCAACACAACATCGAACCAGTTGAGGCCTGTACTTTGGTATTGTTAAGCACAGGACAATATTAAAATCTATAAACTACGCCCCAGTTTACATAATCTGCCTGGGCAAAATGCATATAGGTTTTAGCCTGCAAGCCAATATGAGGTGTAATGTTAAAAGTGGGTCCGAAGGTCCAGTACCAGGTCGCTTTATCCATTAATCTGTTATAATGGATATATTTTCCAATCTGCGCGGCAACAGTAACACGCCATAGGTTGATATCGGCACCAATACTGATCCCTGTACGCCATTTATCATAAGAAGTACCGTAGTTCTGGAAGGTTTCTCCATAATTATTCGGATCAAATACAGAATAATAATATACAGCATCAGCACCTGCTTTAAGCGACATTACATCGTTCAGGTAAAAATTGTAGCCGGCATATAATCCACTTTTGTATAAACTTTTTGTTCTGTTACCAAATACACCCCTTGCGCCTAAACCTGCACTAAGCTCAATAGAATTACGCTGTAAAGTGGTGTAGGTACTTTTTCGTTCAGCAGTTAATGTTTTCGGATTGTTGAGTTTAAGTCCGACGTAAATATTTCCGGTATTCAATCCCCCGTTCGGAACAGTGGCGCCTCCGTTGGATACATGCAAAAAACCGAGACCTACTAATAAATCGGCGTATTTGCTCATCGGCAGCTCCATTCCTAAATCTGCTTTAATGGTTTCGTTAATCGGACTTCCCAGAAATCTGTTTTTGGTATTATTAAAGTAATACTTGTTTGTATAACCCAAACCAACGCCTGGAGTAAAATTAAATTTAGCTTTTCCAATTTTGAATATTTGAAAATCCATCTGAGCCACCAGGCCATATACCTGCCCAAAAGCATTGGCCGAAGTATCTTTTGTGCCTTTCAGTTTGCTCAGGTTTCTAAAAACAAATCCGATGCCATAAGATTTGGCGCCACCAAATCCGATCCACTTATCACTGTTCTGGCTGATGTCCTTAAAATAAGCCGCATCAAATCCTGTAATCTGATCCTGAAACAAGTGTCCCTGATCATTATTTACATGCGTACCAAATATGGGTTTAAGAATAATCGAATGATTTTCCGGGGCAATTTGAGCCTGGACAGATGCTAAGCCTATAATAACGAGAATAAAAAAGAGTAGTTGTTTTTTCATTAGCTTTTACTAAAACGGTAAGCAAGACTATAAAAGGCGTAGCGGTAACCAGTGGCACTGTTTTTAACTTCGTTCGAAGTAAAAGTAGCGGTATAATTTGCGGTCCAGCGCGCAATGGCGAAAGTTAACCCCACCTGCGTGGTAAAAACAATTGGTTTGGGTTTAAAGGTAATTGGCCCTTTATCATTCAAAAATAATCCCCCTTGCAAACTCGAATCGAAAGCAACCGCATGTAAGTGCGGGCTAACGGAAAGGAAAAGTTCGTATTTGCGTTCTGCTTTGTTCATATGGTTATTACTCACCAGGCTATTAAAAGCCGACGAACCATCCATATCGTTAAATCTGCCCAGGCGGAACATTGCGCCAAGATTTGCTTTTGTAATCACGTTACCAACCGCTGCGGAAGTTGTTCCCGTAATATCGAATATTTTATTGTTTGTGCTCAATAAAAGCCTATTGTACTCTACCCCCAGGTTTAATGTTGGTTCGCTGTTTAAGCCATACTCCCATCCTTCAATCTGATTTTGGCCAACCAGTTTATGAAATGCTTTCTGAAACTCTTCACCCAAAGCATCTTTTCCGGTAAGTCCAATCTGTGCAGAAACCTTTAGCATTTGTTTGTTGGTATAAAAACGGCTATAATTTGCTTCGCCATAAAGATATGCTGTAAAAGGGCGGTCGTGTAGGGCAGGGTTTGGTACAAAGCTGTAATACGGATTGTATATTTTTTGACCAAGTTCGAAACCGATAATCTCTTTGCTTCGCCCTGCTTTTAAATGCGCTCCATCCAGGGCATGCCTGTATTTAATAAAAGCACCATTTGTATAATAACGATCACTGGTGATGTCGATATAAGCATCGTTCTCAGAGATAATAACGAGCTCATTTTTATAATTTTGCGCATAACCGATTTCTACTATGCTGATAAACAGCAGAGAAAGGTATAGTTTGAGCATCAACTTCATTTATTTAGATGGTTTAATAAAGCCATAAAAGTATTAATTATTGTTCAAAAATTCGATACGATAGTTGTTCGACTTAATTGCTGCTCATATATTAGGTAAGGTGTTTATTTATAATTCTTTTTTAGTAAAGCAGGTTTAGTGCTACTATCCAGGTTGGTTCCTGCTTTTCATTCCAAGTCCTCGCTGCGCTGTGGGCTTTTCATTTCAATCAGGTTTATTTTGCAGGGGCTGACTGGCTGCAGGGAAAACTTCAGGATTGTTTGGGGGCGGTGCGCCAATAAACACTTGTTTCCTTAAAAAGTTTTAACCATCGGCATATTTTTTCTGTCTGTAAGCCATAGGGTTACGTTAATCCCCGCCCCATTCCATAAAAATGTTTTGTGTGTACGATAAAAAATCCTACTTTTGCATCCCGCTTCGGAGGAAGGGTTTTGATTGAAAGGATGGCATTAGGGCGAGTGGGTCGAGATTTATTTTAAAATAAATATTGTGGGAGAGGAAAAGATTGCTACCTTTGCAGCCCGGTTCGGAAGGACGGAAAGCTGGTTAACACCGGTATATTGAAATAAGGGGAGGGGAAAAAAAGAAGACAGAAAAAATAAAATTTATTTTATTTGGAAGTTTAAGAAAGATCCTTACCTTTGCACTCCCAACGATAAGGAAGGGTAAAAAAATCGGAACGGCGGATGTCGGGAAGATAACAAAACAAGATTGAAACGGGTTGAAACACAGGTTGGACGAATAAGACCGGCCGGAACTGAAACCGAAGATATATAACTGATCGGCCGCGAGGTTTACAGATCAACAAGTTCTTAAAAGAGATGTCAATGTAGCGTAGCGAGGTAATGGAGTACCGATCAAAGTACATGATTAC
>NZ_JBWKYI010000030.1:15863-57839 GCF_059423705.1 Pedobacter sp. GW460-11-11-14-TSB4 | reverse complement strand
GCAGTTGAAAATGTATTGCTTAACGATACCTACAACGGTAACCCGGCTACCTTAAATGAAGTGAAACTAAGCCAGGTTTCGACCACCAATCCAAATGTTACTTTAGATGTGACAACCGGAAAAGTGAATGTTGCACCAAATACGCCGGCAGGAACTTATACTTTGGTTTACCAGATCGAAGATAAACTGAACCCAGGCCAGACGAAAACGGCTACAGTAACCATCACGGTTGGTACCAGTACCATTCTGGCCAAAGATGATACCGGAACAGCAAATGGTTTTACAGGTGGTACAGCTGTTGAAAATATCCTGGTTAACGATAAGTATAATGATGCTTCACCTGCGACTACCGCTACGGTTACCATCAATCAGATTTCAACTTCAAATCCAAAAATTAACATCGATGCAGCAAGCGGAAAAGTAAATGTTGCAGCAGGAACGCTTCCTGGAGTTTATACCTTGACTTATCAGATTACCGATAAACTGGATGTGGCAAAAACTTCAATAGCAATCGTTACGGTAAACATCCCGAACTGGATAACTGATCTTCAGGTAAGCAAAACCGCCAATGTAACTGGTGTTGAAACCAATGGCGATATCAGTTATACGATCACCATCAAAAACAACGGACCAGCAACGGTATTAAGTGGTGAATCCATTGCATTGATAGAAAATCTTCCGGCAGGTTTAGAAAATATAACCTATAACACAACGGGAGGAACATACAGTTCGTCAGGCAATGCCTTTACCCTAACTGCAGATTTACTGGCAGGTGAACAGGTAAGTTTAACGGTTAACGGACATGTTGCAGCAGGATTTACCGGTGTAAATTTAGTCAATAGTGTTTCCCTAAATCCAACAGGTAAAACAACAGATCCTGAAAATGTAAACAACCAATCAACCGTTACCACACCGATCATGAAAGGCAAAGTAACATTGGTTAAAACAGCTGTGCTAAGTGCAGATGGTAACAGCATTACTTACACCTTTAACATCACCAATATGGGCGAGGTAGCCTTAAATCATGTGGTGTTAACTGATCAGAAATTAGCTTTAAATCAAACATTTTTAACAGCATTAGCCGTAGGAGCGAGTTTTACCTACAATCAGGTTTATATCCTTTCACAAAGTGATAAAGATGCCGGATCAGTAAGTAACAGCGCTTCGGTAAGTGCCAAAACACCAGCAGGAAATACGGTTACAGATATTTCCGGAACTGCAGCTGGAAACGATAATCCTACGGAAACACCAGTTTTGAATACGTCTTCACTAACTTTTACGAAAGTAGCCAGTGCCGTAGGAACGAAAATTGGCGAGTCGATCGATTATAACTTTACCATTACCAATACCGGAAGTGTGACGCTAAGTAATTTAAGCGTGAGCGATGCTGCGGTTGATGCAGGATCGATCAAACCAGCAAGCATTTCAACTTTGGCACCTGGCGAAAGTGTTAATGTTACGGCAAAACACACCTTAACACAAAACGACATTAACCAGGGATCGTTTACCAACCAGGCATCCATAAAATTAACCGATAATAAAGGAAATACAATTAATCAGTTATCCGACGATCCATCTACGCCGGCACCAAATGATGCTACAGTAACCAAATTAACGCCTTCACCAGGTTTCACCTTAACCAAAGCTGCCACAAACAGTGCAACCAAGGCTGGTGATGTAATCAATTACAGCATTATATTTAAAAATACCGGGAATGTAACCTTAACCGATATTACATTAGTTGACGCCAATGCCGATGCGGGTAGTTTAATACCGGCGAATATCACTTCGGTATTGCCAGGCGCTACCGTTAATATTACAGCTAAACATACCGTAAAACAAAGTGATGTAAACGCTGGTGGTTTCAGTAATCAGGTAAGTGCAAACGTAAAAGACCCGAAAGGAAATACGATTGTAAAAGTATCCGACGATCCATCAACTCCTGCAGCAGATGATGCCACCTTTACCGCAATTGTGGCCAATCCATCGGTTAGGTTTACTAAAATATTTGCCAATAGCGCGGGGGTGGTTAAAGTAATTGAGTACAACATTCAGGTAACCAATACCGGAAATGTTACCTTAACCAATATTGTGGTAACTGATGAGGGTGCCGATCCGGGAAGTATTACGCCTGCTACCATCAGTAAATTAGAACCTGCAGAAACTGCATTGATTTTAGCACGACACACCTTAACGCAACCAGAAATTGATCATGGCAAGTTTGTAAATCAGGCGGGTTTGGTTGCCAACTATTCGGGCGCTAATAAACTGAGTAAACTTTCAGATGATCCGAGAACCCTGGCACCTGATGATCCTACGGTATTCCCGATCAAAGAAACACCAGGCCTTACTTTGGTTAAAACAGGTGTTTTAAGTGCTGATGGAAATTCGGTTACCTATACTTTTACGGCAAAAAATACCGGGAATGTGACGCTAAACAATTTCAGTTTGCTTGATCCAAAAATTTCATCAACGCTTACGTTCACACCTGCAAGTATCGCACCTGATCAAACGGCAGTGGCCACAGCCATTTATGCCATTACGCAGGCAGAGAAAAATGCAAGTTCGGTAAGAAACACAGCTACATTAACGGCCACTACACCAGCAGGAACTTCAGTTTCGGATATTTCGGGAACCGAGGAAGACAACGATTATCCTACTATTTTAGAATTGCCAAAAATCGTAAGTTCAAAAACAGTTACCGATGCCAGTAATAATGGAAAGGCTGAAGCAAATGAGGTTTTAACTTATCGCATTATCGTTAAAAACAACGGAAATACAGCCAGAACAGGTGTGAAGATTACCGATGCCATTCCTGCTAATACGACTTATGTAAGCGCCAGTGCAGATAATAGCGGGTCGTTAACCGGCAATATATTAAACTGGAACAATTTGACTATTCCTGCCAACGGACAGGTACAGGTAAGCTTCAAAGTAACGGTTAATGCTATCATTCCTTCGGGTGTGTTAAGCGTGAACAACACGGCTACCGTAACCGATCCTGGAAATGCCTCAACACCATTAAGCCCAACGGTATCCATCCCTACAGAAGGAATGCTGGAAGGTAGTAAATCGGTTGCTGACAATAAAGGCAATAAAGATGGCAAAGCACAGGCCAATGAAATTTTGACTTATTCGCTTCAGGTAAGAAATACAGGCGGATCGGCATTAAATGGCGTAACCATAACGGATGAACTTCCTGCAGGCTTAACCTATATTCCGAACTCGGTTTCAGGTTACGGTACGGTTATGGGCAACACTTTGAAATGGACGATTAATATGCAGGCCAATTCGAGTACTGTATTAACTTTTGATGCGAAAGTTGCACCAGATGTAAATAGCTACAATACCATAAAAAATGTGGCCATCATGACGAGCCCGACGGGAACAAGCATTAACCCGGAAGCACTTGTAGCTGTAGATAATTCGGCTGATTTAATGGTGACAAAGGAATTGTTAACCAAAGGCGATATCAAAACAGGTGCGGATGTAACCTATAAAATTACGGTAACCAATAAAGGACCAAACAGGGCAACAGGCGTTACGGTTACCGATAAGCTTGCCACCATTATCGATGCGCCTAAAGAAATTACGGTTACCATCGGTACAACAACTTATACGACCACCAGCAGAGATTTAGTATGGTTAGTTGGCAGTTTAGATTTAAATCAGAGTGCCACATTAACCTTTAAAGCAAGAACCTTAGCTGCGGGTGTATTAAATAATTCGGCAACAGTAAAAGCAGATCAGCCAGATCCGGTATTGAACAATAACATGGTTCAGGCAGATGCAGCCATTATCACAGGCGATGATTTATTGATCCCGAATCTGTTTACACCTAATGGCGATGGTATAAATGATACTTTCGAGATTAATGGCCTGGCCCAATTTGCTGAAAACGAAATCACCATTGTTAACCGCTGGGGTAACGAAGTGTTCCGCGCTAAAGCTTACCAGAATAACTGGACGGGCGAAGGCTTGAATGAGGGAACTTATTATTACCTGCTACGTGTTAAAAAAGCCGGAAATAATGAGTGGAAAGTATTTAAAGGTTATATCACCCTGATCAGGGCATTTAAAAACTAATTGGGGAGGAAGATACGATGAAGAAACTAATAGGATTAATAGCAGGTTTGTTTTTGTGGCTTCCGCAGCCGGTATCTGCACAGCAGGATGCCCAGTATAGCCAATACATGTTCAACGGGATTTATATCAACCCCGCTTATGCCGGATATAAAGAGGTGCTGAATGTGCATAGCTTTTACCGTAGCCAGTGGACAGGGATTACCGGAGCACCAAGAAGCATGTCGCTGGCTGTAGATGCCATTGCAAACAGCGGTAACGTTGGTTTGGCCCTTCAGGTGGCGAGCGATAAACTGGGTGCACAGACTAACCTGAGTATTTACGGCAACTATGCCTACCGGATCAGGATGAATGATGATGGTAGCTCGAGATTGGCGCTGGGCTTGGGTGTGGGCATGGTACAGTTGGGTATCGACGGCTCCATGCTGAACCCGAACAATCCGGAACCAAATCAGCCAGTAGGCATGCAGAGTACCATTGTGCCCGATGCAAGGGCAGGGGTTTACTTTGCCAACGACAGGTTTTATGCAGGTTTCTCAGCCGATAACCTGATTGCCACTTATATCGATATCGACCGTTATGCTTTTATCCCACAGCCAAAACCGCATTATTACCTGACCGCCGGAGCTTTGTTTCCGCTTTCAGAAGATTTTCAGGTAAAACCTTCCTTCCTGTTAAAAGATGATCGGGGGGGACCAACGAGTTTAGATGTGAATGCATTTTTGATGATCAAAGATTTTATCTGGGTAGGCGGTTCGTACCGGACAGGAGTAAAGCTGTATGATAAAAACTATTTGCAACGTGATCTTACACCCAGGAACTCTGCCGTAGCAGCGATACAGATTTTTCCGTCAGAAAAACTCAGGATCGGTTATGGTTACGATTTTTCAATCGGCCCGTTACAAGGCTATAGCGGCGGAACACACGAGATTTCATTGTCCTATTCGTTCATTAAGCAAAACATCAGATTAGCAACCCCACGGGTGTTTTAAACAAAACTGTAAACTTGTGTATAATAATATTTACACATTTAAACGAAAAATTAACTACAATTGCGTACAAAAAAATAACTTTTTATTAACTTGCAGAATATTCTTAAAATAATGAAAACAAAAAATGCCGTAAGTACTTTTACTGTGCTCATCGCTGATGATCATGAGATCATCCGTCGTGGATTAAAAGGTTTAATATCAGACTTTTGGCCTGGTGTTGAAATCATTCATGCATCTACCTTAGAGCAGGCGCTTGTCGAAACAGAAAAATCGCCAAGTTTAATCATCATCGATGTAAACTTGCCGGGAGGTAATAACCTGAAGGTAATCGATCAGATTAAACTGGTTCAGCCAAACGCAAAAATTTTGGTATTTTCATCTTTGAATGAGAATATTTATGCCGTTCCATATTTAAAATCTGGCGCATCTGGTTACTTAACTAAAAATGCAGAAGAATCTGAAATTGTAACCGCCATTACTACTATTTTAGCTGGCAGTCGCTATTCGAGCAGAAATGTGAAGGAAAACATGTTCAACAGTATATTGGGTAACGATGCGGATAATCCTTTTACCAAACTTTCGGGCAGGGAATTAGAAGTAGCAGAATTACTAACAAAGGGGATAGGGGTATTGGAAATTTCTAATCAGCTGAATCTTCAAATGGGTACAGTAAGTACTTATAAACTGAGACTTTTCCAAAAGCTTAAAATAAAAAGCATTATAGAACTGGCTGAAAAGATGAGTATCTATGAAAGATAAAAAGAGTATTTACTCTTTTTATCTTTTCTAAGCCTTTTTGTTTTTATCTACAGTACCTGGTCCGCCCGTTCCTGATTCGTTAGGTGTGGAGCCAGCCTGTCCAAATTTATCTGAAGAACCCTTTCCATTTTGATCGAAGGAGGCCTTTTCCTTTGCGCTTCCTTTACTTTTACTCCCTTTTTCCGCTGTGTTTTGATTGTCTTTAGTTTTCATAAGATACCTAATTGATTACTATCTCAACATTTTAAAACAGTCAAAGTTTTATTTAATTCATTTGTGTTAACGTTTAGATTCCAGAGAAAATGATTTTGGCTATTCTAAATGAATAGCGCATTCAAGAGTTGTTACCTGACCTAAGTATAAGCCTTAAACGAATATAGCTAAAAGTTGTATTTATTTAGTTGATCAGGATCAATATATCTGGGTCGCAGGCTCTGGTAAAAACAGGCCAATTTAACTTTAGATAGCTGTTTTTTTTGACAAAAATCAAATTGATGTTTTTGTGTATAATTAATTATACGTATTTTAGATTTGCCGTAAAAATATTGATACTTAATAATATATCTTTGTATACTTTGATGAACAGAATGAACGGCTTAAATTAATTGCTCATAAAATTTTCAATTTTTAAAACCACAGGTTTTAAGATTACGTAAATATTTCTTGAAATAAAAACAGCTTTTTAGAACGATATCATTCTTAATGATACAGGTACCTATCATCCCAGCGTATGAATAAAAATTTACACTCTCTATCCCGCTATTCGCATATATTTTTTGGTGAGAAAATTAATTTAACAAAACAATTTGGTAGCTCTTTTGCTCGCTGGGTGGTTTTTTTGTTCGCTATTGTTATTTTCAACTTTGGGGCGGCGTTTGGGCAGACTTATAAAACTCATTACATTGCACCAGCGCCCTGGCAATATTGGAGTCAGGCAAACGAGTTAATTGTGACCACCAATACAGTTGGAACTACGGTTAACGTAAAAAAAAGTGATGGAACATTGGTTACCACGCTTACACCAACACCAGCAGCACCAGCAGTTTATCGTTTTGTGGGGAATCCTAATACGATATCCGCTAATGCACTAAATACGATACTTAACGATCGCGGGATTATTGTAGAGGGTAATAATCCCATTACGGTTAACATCCGCAATGTGGCTTCTGATGCCTATACGGATGCAAATATTAAGGGAAATTCGGCATTATTCAGTTTTGGCGATGCTGCAATAGGAACTTCTTTTAGGGTAGGTTATTACAGGGATGGATTGAGTAATGTGGTGTACAGTGTAATGGCGCTTGAAAACAACACCACGATTAAGTTAAATGGAACGGCAATAACGACTTTAAATACGGGCCAAAGTTATATTTTTCAAACCGCAATTGGTGGTTTGGTCGAAAGTTCGGCACCAGTTGTGATGAATTCGGGGTCTAATTTAGATTCTCCTGCAGGTTGTGGCGATGGGGTGTTTAATCCTGTTCCTCCTGTTACTTCCCTAGGTAGTGAATACCTGATTATCAGAAGTGCGGGTAACTCTACTGCTGAGCAAACCACCATTGTGGCTACGCAGGCCAATACAACACTTACAATTACCAATTACAATACTAATGGTTCGCTGGCTTCAACCAATTCTTATACATTGGTGGCTGCAGGTAGTTTCGTTACCATACCAAATGGGGTAGTAGGTAGTCAATATAGTTCATCGAGGGTATTATCTACAAAAAATGTTGTGGCCTATTCAGGTACTGCAACCAGTTGTGAAGTAGATATGCTTACCCTGGCACCGGTGGCTACCTGTGGTGGAAGTTTGGTCGCCAAAACATATAAATTCAGGAACAGTTCCGGGGGAGATTTAACCTATTTTGGTTACATCACCACGAAAAGTGCAACCGATAAAGTTTTGTTAACCACTACGGGGAGCAGTACAACCAACTATACCAATACCGATATAGAAACGATTGCTGGTGTGGGGGTAAGGAGACAGTTGGGAAGTACAGGGAACTATATTATCGATTTTACGAATGCCAATATCAATTCACCCGCTACACTAACCTTTACCAGCGGTACGCGGATGAATATTGCCATGGTGCAAACGGGTGGTGGTTATTCCATGTCTAATTTTATTACACCATTACCAGAACAAGCCTTAAAACCGATACTATCACAAACGGCCTGCAGCAGTGCTACCTTAAGCGCAGATCCAACTGGCATTGCCCCTTTTCAATGGTATTTTAATGGCGTGGCTATACCAGGAGCAACTGGTATGACTTATGCGCCAACTGAATCGGGAACTTATACCATTACTTCTAAATTAGATTGCGGTATCAGTGCGCAATCATTGCCTATTACCGTAGCCTTATGTAATGTAGACCGTGCGATTACCAAAACGGTAGATAATGCGACCCCTGCTGTAAACGGATCGGTAAAATTCACATTAACAGCTAGTAATATTGGTGTAGGTACGGCTTTGGGCGTTTCGGTTACCGATCTGTTAAAATCTGGTTATACCTACGTAAGCCATACGGCATCTACCGGAACATCCTATGTAAATACTACAGGCGTTTGGAACATCGGTTCGCTGGGGCCTAATGCATCAGCTACGCTGGTTATTACAGCCAAGGTAAATGCTTCCGGCGATTATAGCAATTCGGCAACCATTACAGGTACTCAGTCAGACCCAAATACAGCCAATGATGCAGTTACGATAAGTACTACGCCCATTACGGCAATATCATTAACTTCACCATCATCGCCTCCATCAGATGCGCAAACAGTATGTATTGGTACCGCCATTACTAACATTACTTATTCAATTGGAGGAACGGCAACAGGAGCCAATGTTGTAGGTCTGCCAGCGGGTATTACCCAAAATTATAATTCAAGCACAAAAATACTAACCATATCCGGCACACCAACTACGGCCACAAGCGGCGCTCAAAGTTATACGGTAACCACAACTGGAGGAAGCCCGAATGTGTCGGCTTCAGGAACCATACGGGTAAACGGTATAGTGGGTACTCCGGTGTTTGCTGCCGGAAGCACATCTACAAGATGTCAGGGAGCGGGTACGCAAACCTATACGGCCACGGCTGCGAACACCACCGGAATAACCTACAGCATCAACACTACCGGTTCGGAAGCTGTTATTAATGCTACTACCGGCGAGGTTACTTTTTCACCGCTATTTAATGGAACTGCAATTGTTACCGCTTCTGCAGCAGGGTGTACACCTAAAACGGCTACCCATACCATTACCGTTACCTCTACAGGAACAATCACGGGTGCATCGCCTGTTTGTAGTGGCAGCAACGGCACTTTAACCTTGGCTAATACAACTGCTACACCGGTTAGATGGGAATTTTCTACTGATAATGGTACTACCTGGAGTACTTATCTGCCTAATACAACTTCTACAACTTTAAACTATACCAACCTTAACGTAACCACATCTTTTAGGGCCATAGTAAGTGGAGGAGGTTGTACTAATGCACCGTCAACACCAGTAACCATAAGTGTAACCACAAGGCCCAGCATTTCAAATCAAAATTATAACCTGTGTGTATCGGGTTCTTTCAATTTTGCACCAGTTGAAGCACCAGCAGGTACAACTTATACCTGGTCTGCTCCTGTTATTAGCGGTGGCACGGTAACAGGTGCAACTACCGGAACAAATGCTTCCTCGGTTGCACAAACCTTAACCAATACCGGCACAACCACAGCTAACGTTGTTTATACGGTTACACCAACTAATGCGGGTTGTAGTGGTAGTACATTTACCATTACCACAGTAATCGGACCGAATATTTCAGCATCAGCTGGTAACCCGGCAACGCTTTGTAGCAACGGAACTTTCTCTGTTAGTCCAACATCGAGCAACGCAAATGTAAAATATACCTGGACAGCCAGTTTAATCAGCGGTAGCAACGTTACCGGATTTAGCGATGCGACTACAGCTGTAAGCGCGCCAATTAGCCAAACTTTGGTGAATAACTCAGCTGCCAGTGCAACTGTAAGGTATACGGTAACTCCGGTTTTAGACAATTGCAGCGGCAACACCTTTACATTTGATGTTACCGTACAGAGTGCGGTTACCCCTGGCACTATTGCCGCGAACCAAACCATTTGTGCCAATACCACACCAGCACCCATCAGCTCTACAGCTAACGGTACAGGAGCAGGCACCATAACTTACACCTGGGAAAATTCTACCAATGGCACTACCTGGAATGTGATTGCAGGAGCAACATCGGCTACATATGCGCCGGGAGCTTTAACCCAAACTACCCAATACCGCAGAACAACAGTATCTACCCTAAACGGAACGGTATGCCAATCGGCAACCACAAGTCCGGTTGTAATTACTGTAGGTACGGCAAGTACAATTACCACACAGCCAGTTAACCAAAATGTTAGGGCTTTATCTAATGTTACTTTAAATGTAGCCACAACTGGTGGTAGTGGTACCAGCCAATATCAATGGCAGCTTAGTACCAACAACGGGACTAATTTTACCAATATTAGCAATGGTAGTCTGTACAGTGGAGCAACCACCAATATCCTCACCATTACCGGGGTTAACAGTACCATGGAAGGTTACAAATACCGGGTGCTGGTTACGCAAACCGATAATGCTTGTGCGAGTGTCATTTCTAACGTAGTTAATCTTACAATAGATTCGGATCGCGATGGTGTACCGGATAGCATTGATCAGGATGATGATAATGATGGCATTCCGGATACTGTTGAGGGAATCAGTGATTTTGATAACGATGGAATTCCTAATTACCTGGATGTAGATTCGGATAACGATGGTATTGTAGATGCAATTGAATCGAACGGAAACCCAAATAACGATCCGGATAACGATGGTCGCTTTGGTATTGGTGCTTTTGTGGATACAGATGGCGACGGATTGGCCAATGCCGTTGATCCCAATAACGGGGGAACACCTTTGGTTATTCAGGATAAAGACAAAGATGGCAAGCCAAACTACCTGGATCTCGATTCCGATGGCGATGGAATACCAGATACTTATGAAGCGGCTTTTTATATTATAGATAGCGAAAACGATGGTATTATTGGTACGGGACCAATCGTTGATGCCGATAAAGATGGTCTTTCAGATTTGAACGACCCGGATTTTGTAACGATTAGTACATTGTTTAACCAGGACAGGGATTTTGATGGCCTTTCGAACTACCTGGATATCGATGCCGACAATGATGGCATTATTGATATTGTTGAAGGTTTACCAACCACTTTATATGTAGCGCCTAAAGGCCTGGATACGGATGGCGATGGGATAGATGATGCCTATGATGTAAATAATGGCGGAGCTATTTCTGGTTATTCTAATGCCGATGGAGGTAGTGCGCCGGATTATGTTGATACGGATGCTGAAAACGATGGATTTAGAGACTGGCTTGAAAATGCAGTAACCAGTCCATTAGAAGTCGACGTTAAAAATAATCAGACAGGTGCATCCACTCCGGATGGAATTATGGATTTGCTCCCTGATGCTGATGGTGATGGATTAGCTGACATTTATGATAACGACAATGGCAATACCAGTCCGATAGGTTATGCAACCAACGGAGGACAAACGCCGCTTTCGATGCCTGATGTTCAGGTGCCCGGAGGAGAAAGAGATTGGAGAAGCTCATCAGATTATGATAAAGATGGCGTGCCGGATGGGATTGATCTGGATGACGATAACGATGGTATTTTAGATACGGTAGATGGCATGACTGACACTGGAGGAAGGGATGGTTTACCAAATTACCATGACCTGGATTCTGATGGTGACGGTGTGCCGGATGTAATAGAAGCGGGTGGTTCAGATCCTGATAACAATGGTTTACCAGGAATCGGTTTAATCGGCCCTGCTAATGTAGATGCCAATGGTGTTCCATTAGCTGCTAACGGAGGTTATACGCCGCCAGATAAAGATGGTGATGGTGTGCCTAATTTCCTTGATCTTGATTCGGATAATGACGGTATTAACGATGTAATAGAAAATGGCGGACCAGATGTAGATGGCGATGGAAAAGTGGGTACAGGTTTAACCAACGATTTTGATAATGATGGTATTGTTGATATTGCAGATGACTACAATAACATTACGGGTACTTTAACTGGCGATCCTTCAGGTACTCCAGTAACAGTTAAAGATAACGATGGAGACGGTATTCCAAATTACCTCGATCTTGATTCAGATGGTGATGGTATTAAAGATTCGGTTGAAGGCGTAACCGATACGGATGGAGATGGTATTCCGAACTTCTTAGACCTTGATTCTGATGGTGATGGTATTCCAGATAATATTGAAGCACAAAGCACTGCTGGTTATCTTCCGCCTTCTGGTGTTGATGCCAATAACGATGGCTTAGATGATGCTTATGGAGCGGGTATTGTACCTGTAAATACAGATGGTGCAGATCAGGCAGATTACCTCGACTTAGATTCGGATAATGATGGCGATAGCGATACCATTGAAGCATATGATACCGATAATAATGGTATTGCTAATGTAGTGGCACTGGGTACCGATGCAGATAAAGATGGCCTGGATGATGCTTTTGATAATAATGATGCGGCCAATAATCCAACAAATGGCCAGAACCCTAATTCATTCCCTAATTTAGATACTCCGGCAACTGCTGAACGGGATTGGAGAGAAGATTACAATATTGCGCCAATTGCAACAGTGCCGGCTTCAATTTCAGTTGTTGAGGATACACCGAAGACAATAAGCGGAATCAGCTTTGCAGATGCCGATGCAGGCAACCTGAACGTTGTCGTTACATTAAGCGTTCCGTCGGGCCAGGGTACGATAAGCGCCACCAGCGAAGCGGGCATAGCCATTGCCGGTACAGGTACAAATGCAATTACAATTACCGGAAACATAAGCGCTATCAATACTTTTATTGCAGCCAATAAAGTAACCTATGCACCTTTAGCAAATGCAAATGGCAATGTTACCTTAACTGTAAATATTAACGATCAGGGCAATACAGGAGGACCGGCATTAACCGATACCAAAACGTTAACATTAAGTATTCAGCCGGTTAACGATATTCCTTCTGTAGCCAATGTGGCTAAAAATGGAACAGAAGATACCAATGTGGTTTTCACAGGTGCTGATTTTACTAATCAGTTTACCGATGTAGATGGTACATTGGCCAAAATACAGGTATTGAGTTTACCTCCAGCCGCACAGGGAGTCCTTAAATTAAATGGTGTTGATGTAACAATCGGACAAGAAATTACAACCGCAAATTTAGCTAATCTTGTTTTCGTGCCTGCACCTAACTTTAATGGTAATGTATCGTTTAGTTACAATGGCAGCGATGGACTTGCTTATGCAAATGCGCCGGCAAATGTGAACATTACTATTGCTGCGATTAATGATAATCCGGTAATCGCTGCAGTATCCAAAGCAGGTGCGGAAGATGTAACATTAAACTTTACAGCAAGCGATTTTACAGGCAACTTCACTGATGCAGATGGCGATGCACTAAATAAAATTCAGGTGGTAACCTTACCTCCAGCCAGCCAGGGGGTATTAAAACTGAACGGAACTAATATTGTTACCGGACAAGAAATAGCGGCAGTAGATTTGGCCAACATAACGTTTGTTCCTGCGCCAAACTTTAACGGTACAGTTACCTTTAAATGGAACGGTAGCGATGGCACAGCATATGCAACTGTACAAAATGATGTCAACATTATTATTGCACCAGTTAACGATTTGCCAACCATAGGCAATATTAACTTAACGACCGTAGAAGATGTTAATCTGCCATTTACTTTAGGAAATTTTACCAGCAATTTTAATGACATAGAAGGTGATGCCTTGTCAAAAATTCAGTTGTCAAACCTTCCTCCAATTGCACAAGGTACCATATTGCTCAATGGCTCGGCAGTATCGGCAGGTCAGGAGATACTGGCTTCTGAAATTCCCAATTTAGTTTTTGTTCCAGGCTTAAACTTTAATGGAAATGTTAGCTTTAACTGGGCCGGAAACGACGGTACATCTTACTCCGCAATTGCTGCGGTTAATATATCGGTTACACCAGTAAATGATGCACCGGTTGTTGATGATTTTGGTAAGTCAGGAGATGAGGATACCATTATTCCTTTTGCAATAACCGATTTTACCACCCGTTTCACCGATGTGGAGAATAGTGCTTTAAGCAAAATTCAGATTGTAAGTCTTCCAGCCAACGGTACACTTAAATTAAATGGTTTAAATATTACTGCAGGGCAGGAAATTAATAATGCTGACTTAGATAAAATCACGTTCGTACCTAATGCCAATTTTAATGGCTCAACAAGCTTTAGCTGGAATGGATCTGATGGAACAGTTTATGCTAATGTGGCTAAAAATGTTAACATAACGATCAATCCAATAAACGATGCACCTTCATTTACAAAAGGCGCCGACCAGCTAATCAATGCGAATGCAGGTGCACAAACCATCAACAATTGGGCTACAGCTGTTGTGGCTGGGCCGGCCGATGAGCTTGCAAGCCAAACGCTAAACTTTGTAGTCAGCAATAACAGCAACACTTCGTTTACAGTACAACCTGCTATAGACGCTTCAGGAAACTTAACTTATACACCTTCAGGAAACTTTGCGGGCAAGGTTACTGTAACGGTGGTGTTAAATGATAATGGAGGCACCGCAAATGGTGGTGTAGACCAAAGTGCAGCACAAACTTTTATCATTTCAATTAAACCTGTAGGACTAACCGATAACGCAAATACCTTAGTAAACACACCGGTTACTACCGATGTTAAAGCCAATGATGGTGCAACTGCCACCAACACTACGGTATTAGCAGGAAATGGTGCACATGGTACAACTTCAGTAGATGCAAGCGGAAAAGTAACCTATACACCAAATGCAGGTTATACCGGAACAGATAGTTATACTTATACCTTAACAACAGCCGATGGGGTAGTGAGCGATCCGGTTACGGTTAATGTGAGCATTTATCCAACTGTGGTATTGTCAGGACCTGCATCCGTTAACGAAAATGCAGGTGCGGTTAATTATACCCTTACCCTAACCGGAACGGCAGGAACAATTCTGGCATCGCCGGTAACGGTGCAAACCGGAATCACGCCGAATACCACTAATGCTGCTGATTATAACTTTAGTAGTTCGACTATTACTTTCCCTGCGGGATCGGTTGTTGGCGCAGCAAGTGGTACCATCACTTTCCCTGTTACGATAATTGATGATAATATACTGGAAAATACAGAAGATTACAGCGTTTCTATCGGATCGCTTACTGGTCCGGCATCTTTAGGCAATGCTAGTGTAAGCACCTCGATTGTGGATAACGATAATGCTGCTGTTGCCATCAACAATATTTCTGTTGCAGAAGATATAACGGGTGGTTTAGCTACTTTCACGGTAACCTTAACAGGAGCTGTACAAAACAGTTTCACCGTTAATTTTGCTACTGCCGATGGTACTGCGGTTCAACCGGGCGATTATACCGCAACTACCGGAACCGTTACCTTCCCGGCAGGGTCGGTAAATGGCGCTACGCAAACTTTTACCGTTCCGGTAATTAACGATAACATTACCGAAACCAGTGAAACCTTTACAGCTACACTTTCTGGAATAACCGGGCCGGCTACTATTGCTACTGCAACCGGAACAGCTACCATTACCGATAACGATGCCGCTACGGTAAGTATTTCGGCAACACCAGTTAGTTATGACGAAGCTGCCGGGACCGCTACATTTACGGTAACCTTAAACAATGCCATTCAAAATGCATTTACGGTTGATTATGCGACTGTAGATGGTACAGCCACAGCTGGGACAGATTATACGGCTAAAAACGGAACCATTACATTTGTGGCCGGATCAGCTGCAGGCGCAACCCAAACCTTTACTGTTGCCATTACGAACGATAATCTGGTCGAGTTAGGTGAAACTTTCGCTGCAACATTAAGCAATGTAACAGGCGGTTTGGTCACTATTGCTACCGGAACAGCTAATGCAACCATTACTGATAATGATAGCTCGGTTGCAAGCATTACTGCCGGAACTACAGGCAATGAAAATGGCCCAGTAAACGGAACCTTTACAGTAAACTTAAGTAATCCATCTTCTACAGATACGGAGATTACCTATACTTTGGGTGGGACAGCAACAGAAGGTGCTGATTACGATAACATTGTAACCAAAAAGATTATTATTCCTGCAGGCCAGACCAGCGGAACAATTACCATACCTGTTAAAACAGATTTGGCAGCAGAAGGAACAGAAACAGTTATTGCCACTCTTTTGGCTTCAAATAGTGCGCTGGTAAGTATCACCACTACTCCAGCAGATAAAACGGCAAGCATTAACATTCTGGATAACAACACGGCAACGGTTAGTATTTCGACTAGTCCAACCAGTATCGACGAGGCTGCCGGAACGGCTACATTTACGGTAACGCTTAACAGTGCCGTTCAGGGTGCATTTGATGTCACCTATACCACCACAAATGGAACAGCAATTGCCGGACTTGATTATACCGCTACCAGCGGAACCTTAAACTTCCCGGCAAATTCTGCTGCGGGCGCTACCTTAACATTTACCGTTCCAATAAATAACGATAATCTGGTTGAACCAGGCGAAACCTTCAATGGAACCTTAACCGGTGTAACAGGTGGACTGGTAACCATCGGTACTGCAATTGCGCCGGTAACCATTACGGATAACGATACTTCCGTTGCGACCATTGCAGCAGGTGTAAACGGTAACGAAACCGGACCAATAAAAGGAACCTTTGTGGTAACCTTAAGCAATCCGGCATCAACCGATACACAATTAACCTATACTTTAGGCGGAACAGCAACCGAAGGAAGCGATTACTCAACGGTAGTCACCAAAACCATTACCATTCCTGCTGGACAAACTACAGGAACCATTACCCTTGATGTGCAGCCTGATGCGGTTACCGAAAGTACAGAAACGATAACGGCCACTTTAGCCACTTCGAATAATGCGGTAACTGTAAATACGACGCCGGCCAGTATCAATATTATTGATGCCAATACAGCGAGTATCAGTATTTCTACTACGCCTACCATCAATGAAACTGCGGGAACGGCAACTTTTACTGTTACCCTGAACAATGCGGTTCAAAACCCGTTTAGTGTAAATTACAGCACAGCTGATGGTACTGCATTGGCAGGTTTAGATTATACAGCTACCAGCGGAACATTAATCTTCCCGGCAAATGCTGCTGCAGGAAGCACATTAACTTTTACGGTTCCGATAAACAACGATGTTATTGCTGAAGCATCCGAAACCTTTACCGCTACCCTAAGCGGAGTTACAGGAGGAGTGGTGATTATCAGCAATGCTACCGCCACTGCAACTATTGTTGATAACGATGCAGCAACGGTATCCATTACTGCAGGAACATCAGGAAACGAAAACGGACCTGTCAACGGAACCTTTACCGTAACCTTAAGTAATCCATCTTCAACAGATACCGAAATTACCTATACTTTAGGTGGTACCGCAACAGAGGGAACTGATTACTCAACAATAGCCAAAACCATTATTATTCCGGCAGGGCAAACTACCGGAACAATCACAATTCCAGTTCAAACCGATTTACTGGTTGAAGGAACAGAAACGGTGGTGGCCACCCTGGTATCTACAACCAGTGCATTGGTAAACGTTTCACCAATTCCTGCTGATAAAACGGCAACAATTAATATTACCAATAATACAACTGCAAGCATAACCGTAGCGGCAACCAATGATGGTGCTGAACCAGGTACGCCAGGCTTGTTTACCTTCACCTTAAGTAATGCTGCCACAACCGATACACAGGTTACTTTTGCAGTAAGCGGAACAGCAAGTAGTGGAACAGATTATACTTCGCTGGGTACAACAGTAATCATCCCGGCCGGACAAACCAGCAAAACCGTACAGGTATTGGTGCAGGACGATACTTTTGTGGAGCCAGGAGAAACCGTTATTTTAACCATGACGGCCGCAACCAGCAATCCGGCCATTACGGCAAGTACCATTCCTGCAACGGTAAATATTGCAGATAACGATCAGGCAACGGTAGCAATCAACAATGTATCGTTAGTGGAAAATGCTGGTAATGCCACCTTTACGGTAACCTTAACCGGTAATGTTCAGGATGCATTTACCGTAAATTATTCAACGGCCAACGGAACGGCAATTGCAGGTTCTGATTATACGGCAACAACGGGTAGTGTAACTTTCCCTGCGGGCTCTGTTTCAGGTGCGACGCAAACTTTCAATATTCCGGTGATTAATGATGCCATTACCGAAAGTGCCGAAAACTTCACCGTAACCTTAAATAGTATTAGTGCCGGATCGGCAGTAACGATTCCTGCGGCAGGAGCAACAGGAACAGCCAGTATTACCGATGATGATGCAGCAAGTGTAGCTATTAACAGTGTTTCTGCTTTAGAAAACGTTGGCAGCATGGCCTTCACGGTAACATTGACCGGAAATATACAGGATGCACTTTCAATCAATTATACCACTGCTGACAATTCAGCAATTGCAGGGTCTGATTATACCGCTCAAACAGGTGTAGTTACTTTCCCTGCGGGTTCTGTTTCAGGTGCTACGCAAACTATTCTTATTCCGGTAACAAACGATAACATCACTGAAAGTATTGAAACCTTCAAAGTAACCTTAAGTGGTGCCAGTGCTCCGCTTAGCATTACGCAGGCCGAAGGAATTGGAACCATTAATGACAATGATGTGGCGACAGTAAGTATCTCTGCCACGCCAGCCAGTATCGATGAAGCAGCAGGAACAGCGACCTATACCGTAACTTTAAGCAATGCCGTTCAGGCAGGTTTTAGTGTCGATTATGGCACTTCGAACGGTACGGCTATTTCGGGTAGCGATTATACCGCTGCAACCGGTACCTTAAACTTCCCTGCGGGATCGTTGGCAGGTGCTACTTTAACCTTTACGGTTCCGATTACGAACGATAATGTAGTTGAGCCGAACGAAACCATTAATGCTACAATTAGTAATGTGACAGGTGGTTTGGTAACCATTGCAACCAGCACGGCTACAGTTACCATTACCGATAATGATACTTCGGTAGCCACCATTAGTGCAGCTACCAATGGAAACGAAAACGGACCGGTAAACGGAACCTATACAGTAACCTTAAGTAATCCATCGGCAACTGATACGCAGCTTACTTATAGCTTAAGCGGATCAGCCAGCGAAGGGACAGATTACAGTAATATCGTAACCAAAACCATCACTATCCCTGCAGGTCAAACTACGGGAACGATCACCATTCCGGTATTAACCGATGCCTTGGTGGAGGGTACCGAAACTGTAGTGGCCACATTAACTGCCAGTAATAATACCGCTGTTACGGTAAGCAATACCCCGGCGAGCATTAATATTGCCGATAATACAACGGCTACGGTAACCGTTGCGGCGAGTGCTGATGGTGCCGAGCCAGGCACACCTGGTCAGTTTACCTTTACCTTAAGTAATGTATCTGCAACGGATACGCAGATTACCTATTCAGTGAGTGGAACAGCTGGCAGCGGGGCCGATTATACTTCGATTGGTACTACGGTAACCATTCCGGCCGGACAAACAACAGCAACCGTATCAGTTCCCGTATTGGATGATAATATTGCAGAAGGTAGCGAAACGGTAATCTTAACCATGACGGCTGCCACAAGTAATGCTGCTATTACAGCAAGTACAACACCAGCTATTGTTAATATTACTGATAATGATAGTTCAGTTGCAAGCATTACAGCAGGCATTGCAGGAAATGAAAACGGACCCGTGAACGGTACCTTTACGGTAATCTTAAGCAATCCATCTTCAACCGATACACAGCTCACCTATACTTTAAACGGAACAGCAACCGAAGGCAATGATTATACTGCAATCGTAACCAAAACCATTACCATTCCTGCGGGTTCAACTACCGGTACGATTACCATTCCGGTGTTAAGCGATGCAACAGTGGAAGGAACGGAAACCGTTGTTGCGGCATTAGCTACATCCGGAAATCCGTTGGTAACCGTAAATAATACAGCTGCAAGCATTAATATTAACGACAATAATGCCGCTACCGTAAGTATTTCTGCCACACCAGCGAGTATAAACGAAGCCGATGGAACAGCAACATTCACAGTTACTTTAAGTGCAGCTGTTCAGAACGCATTTACAGTTGATTATGCAACCAACAATGGCACTGCAATAGCCGGAGTAGGCTTAGACTATACCGCCACAAGCGGAACATTAACTTTCCCTGCCGGATCTCCTGCCGGGGCAACTTTAACCTTTAGCGTTCCGGTTAATAATGATAACCTCCTTGAACCAAATGAAACGTTCAACGCGACAATCAGTAATGTAACAGGTGGTTTAGTAAGCATTGCAACCAGTACTGCTACGGTAACCATGACCGATAATGATACTTCGATAGCAACAATTACTGCAGGTTTAAACGGCGATGAAACTGGTCCGGTAAACGGAACATTCACTGTAACCTTAAGTAATCCATCTTCAACTGATACACAGCTGACCTATAATTTAGGTGGATCAGCAACCGAAGGAAGCGATTATTCGGCCATTGTAACCAAAACCATTACCATTCCAGCAGGACAGACTACAGGAACGATCACCATCCCGGTGTTAGCAGATGCTGTTAGCGAAAGCATTGAAACCGTTATCGGAACTTTAGCCAGCTCAAGCAATCCATCGGTAAACATCAGTGCAACAGCTGCATCAATCAATATCCTTGATGCCAATACTGCGAGTGTAAGTATTTCGACTACACCTACGGTAAATGAAGCCGATGGAACAGTAACCTTTACTGTAACCTTAAACAACGCGGTTCAAAATGCATTTACTGTAGATTATACAACAACCAACGGGACTGCAATTGCTGGGGCAGATTATACCACGCAGACCGGAACTTTAAGCTTCCCGGCAAATGCTGCGGCAGGTGATAAGTTAACTTTTACCGTTCCGATCAATAACGATAATATTGCCGAGTCAGCTGAAACTTTTAGCGCAACATTAAGCAATATTACAGGCGGTGTGGTGTTAATCAGCAATGCCACAGCCACCGCAACTATTGTTGATAATGATGTTTCAGAAGCCACGATTACTGCGGGAATACCAGGCGATGAGAATGGACCTGTAAACGGAACCTTTACGGTAAGCTTAAGCAATCCATCATCGGCAGATACACAGCTTACCTATACTATAGCTGGAACTGCAACCGAAGGAAGTGATTTCACCACCATAACCAAAACCATTATTATCCCGGCGGGAGAAACCACAGGAACCATTACGATTCCCGTATTAACCGATGCCATAGTAGAAGGAACAGAAACCGTAACAGCTACGTTAACCACCTCTGGAAATCCATTGGTAACGATCAGCAATAGCCCTGCAACTATAAATATAGCTGACAACACTACAGCCACAGTAACGGTATCGGCAACCAATGATGGAGCAGAGCCAACTACACCAGGTTTATTTACGTTTACCTTAAGTAATGTCTCAACTACAGATACACAGATTACCTATAGTGTGGGTGGAAGCGCAATAAGCGGATTAGATTATACTGCAATAGGATCTACAGTTACTATCCCTGCCGGACAAACCACGGCAACGGTAAGTGTACCGGTATTGAACGACAATATTGCAGAAGGTACGGAAACCGTTATTTTGACGATGGCACCCACGACCAGCAACGCTTCAGTTACGGCCAGCACGACTCCTGCAACCGTTAATATTACAGATAATGATACTTCAGTAGCCACCATTACTGCAGGTACACCAGGTAATGAAAATGGACCTTCTGATGGTACATTTACGGTTACTCTAAGTAATCCATCTGCGCAGCCAACTACTTTAACTTACACTTTAAGTGGAACAGCTACTGAAGGCAGCGATTACAGTACCATTGTAACGAAAACCATTACCATCCCGGCCGGACAAACTACGGGTACTATTACCATTCCGGTATTAAGCGATAATATTGTCGAGGATACAGAAACCGTAATTGCAACTTTAACCAACTCGGGCAATCCGCTGGTAACCGTAAGCAATACGCCTGCAAGCATTAACATTAGCGATAATACCACAGCAACCGTAACCGTAGCTGCTACAACGAATGGGGCAGAACCTGCAACACCAGGTTTGTTTACCTTT
This sequence comes from Pedobacter sp. GW460-11-11-14-TSB4, assembly GCF_059423705.1. Lineage (NCBI taxonomy): Bacteria > Pseudomonadati > Bacteroidota > Sphingobacteriia > Sphingobacteriales > Sphingobacteriaceae > Pedobacter > Pedobacter sp. GW460-11-11-14-TSB4. Next base: position 35,780 of record NZ_JBWKYI010000030.1, on the reverse strand, counting down.
ACCTTAAGCAATGTAGCGACCACTGATACACAGATTAGCTATACGGTAACCGGAACAGCTACAAGTGCTGGAGATTACACCGCTATCGGGACAACGGTAACCATCCCTGCCGGACAAACCACTGCAACGGTAAGTGTACCGGTATTGGATGATAATATTGCAGAAGGTATGGAAACCGTTATTTTAACCATGACCGCTGCAACCAATAATGCTTCGGTTACGGCAAGTACAATACCGGCTACTGTTAACATTACAGATAATGATACGGCCATAGCCAGCATTGCTGCAGGAACAGATGGTGCTGAAAACGGCCCTGTAAATGGAACATTTGTGGTTACCTTAAGCAATCCTTCTTCGCAGCCAACCACCATTACCTATACTATTGGCGGAACAGCAACAGAGGGTAGCGATTACAGTCCGATTGTAACTCAAAGCATCACGATCCCAGCCGGACAAACTACAGGTACCATTACCATTCCGGTATTAAGCGATAATATTGTAGAAGGACCAGAAACCGTGGTCGTTACCTTAACCAATTCGGGTAATCCATTGGTAACGGTAAACAATACGCCTGCTAGCATCAGTATTGCTGATCAAACTACCGCTACCGTAACAGTAACCGCTACTGCAAATGGGGCAGAGCCAGCTACTGCAGGTCAGTTTACATTCACCTTAAGCAACGTTTCTACAACGGATACGCAGATTACCTATTCGGTAGGTGGAACTGCTACAAGTGGAGGCGATTATACTGCTATCGGTACAACGGTAACTATTCCGGCCGGACAAACTACTGCTACGGTGAGCGTACCGGTATTGAACGACGACCTGGTAGAAGGAAACGAAACGGTGCTATTAACCATGTCTGCTATGACAAATAATAGTGCTATTACAGCAAGTACCACACCAGCAACGGTTAACATTACAGATAACGATACCGCAATTGCCACCATTACCGCCGGAACAAGTGGTAATGAGAGCGGCCCGGTAAACGGCACATTTACGGTAACTTTAAATCATCCATCAGCAACTGATACACAGCTTAGTTATACGGTAGGAGGAACTGCAACAGAAGGTGGTGATTATACCCCAATTGTGAAAACCATCACCATTCCTGCTGGTCAAACTACCGGAACCATTATTATTCCGGTATTGGCAGATGCGATAGTAGAAGGCGCAGAAACGGTTGTTGTAACTTTGGGTACTTCAAACAACCCATTGGTTAGCGTAAATAATAACCCTGCCACTATTAATATTCTGGATAACAACACGGCTAGTGTAAGCATTTCTACCACACCAACAATAAATGAGGCAGCTGGAACGGCAACGTTCACCGTTACTTTAAGTACAGCAGTACAAAACTCATTCAGTGTTGATTATAAAACGGTAGATGGAACCGCTACAGCTGGTTTAGATTATACCGCAACAACAGGTACATTGATGTTCCCTGCAAATTCGCCGGCAGGTGCAACATTAACGTTTACTGTTCCGGTTAATGATGATAATCTGGTTGAGCCATCAGAAACTTTGAGCGCTGTACTAAGCAATATTCAAGGTGGATTGGTAACCATCGGAACGTCAACAGCATTGGTTACCATTACCGATAACGATACCGCTGTGGCCAGCATTGCTCCAGGTACCAATGGTAGCGAAACTGGTCCGGTTAGCGGAACATTTGTCGTAACCTTAAGTAATCCATCGGCTACCGATACACAGATTACCTATACTTTGGGCGGATCTGCAACAGAGGGCATCGATTACACGACCATCGTAACCAAAACGATTACGATCCCTGCAGGGCAGACTACCGGAACAATCAGTATTCCTGTAATTGTTGATGCCGTAGCAGAAAGCACCGAAACGGTTATTGCGACTTTGGGTACTTCGAATAACCCTGCCATTTCGGTAAATACTGTGCCTTCGAGCATCAATATTCTCGATGCCAATACCGCCAACGTAAGTATCTCGATCAACGCGGCCAGCATTGGCGAAGCAGTTGGTACAGTAACGTTATCGGTTACCTTAAATATTGCGGTTCAAAATAGCTTTACTGTTGATTATAAAACAGCGAATGGCACGGCCTTATCGGGATTAGATTACACTGCAACCAGTGGAACCATAACCTTCCCGCCAAATTCGCCGGCAGGTACAGTATTCGATGTCGTTATTCCGATAATTGATGATCACCTGATCGAAAATTCAGAAGCGTTTACTGTTGGATTAAGTAATGTGGTAGGGGCAGACGTTGCCATTGGCGCAAGTCCGGCGACAGTAAATATTGCTGATAATGATAGTGCTGTAGCCACCATCACTGCTGGTACCAATGCCAATGAAAATGGTTTGGTAAACGGGCTGTTTAACGTTACGCTAAGCAATCCGTCAGCCACACCTACAACCTTAACTTTCGGTTTAACCGGATCAGCAACAGAAAGCGCCGATTATGGTGCCATTACGAAAACAATCATCATTCCTGCAGGTGAAACCACCGGAAGCATCTCTATTCCGGTAATGAAAGATGTATTGGCGGAAGGTACAGAAACGGTAATTGCAACCTTAACAGCTTCGAGCAATCCGGTAATTACAGTGAATAATACACCTGCAACAATAAATATCATTGATGAAGATGTGGCCAAAGTAAGCATATCTGCTACACCAGTAATTAACGAAAATGCAGGTACAGCAACCTTCACCGTAACCTTAAATACGGCCGTGCAGAATAGCTTCAGCGTAAATTATGCTACAGCCAACGGTACTGCCATATCAGGTGCCGACTATACGGCTACCAGCGGAACTTTAACTTTCCCTGCCAACTCATTAGCGGGTGCCACCTTAACGTTTACGGTTCCGGTTAACGATGATAATCTGGTTGAACCATCAGAAAACTTAAGTGCCACACTCAGCAATGTTACGGGTGGTGTGGTTACGCTTGGTACATCATCGGCAACTGTTACCATTACGGATAATGATACTTCGGTCGCAAGCATCAGTGCCGGTACAAACGGAAACGAAAACGGACCTGTAAACGGATCATATACCGTAACTTTAAGCAATCCATCATCTACCGATACCCAGATTACTTTCACTGTTGGCGGTACCGCTACAGAAGGCAACGATTATACTGCGATTACCAGAACCATTACCATACCGGCAGGTCAAACTGTTGGAACAATAATGGTTCCTGTGGTCACTGATTTAGTTGTAGAAGGAAATGAAACCGTAATTATTACCTTAACGAGTACCAATAATCCTTTGGTAAGCGTAAGCAATACGCCTGCAAGCATTAATATTCTGGATAACAATTCAGTAGCGGCCAGTATATCGCTGTTCCAAAGTAATGTAGATGAAGCTTCGGGCACTGCAACCTTTACCGTAACCTTAAGCGGGGCAGTACAGAATGCATTTAGCGTTGATTATAATACTTCGAACGGAACGGCCACCGCTGGTTTAGATTATGTAGCAACCAGCGGAACATTAACATTCCCTGCAGGTTCGGCAGCGGGTTCGAGCTTAACCTTTACCGTACCGGTTATTGACGATAATCTGGTAGAACCAAGTGAAACTTTCAATGGAATAATCAGTAACGTAACGGGTGGATTGGTTACTATTGCAGACGGTTCGGCTACAGTAACCATTACCGATAATGATTCGTCAGTAGCAAGCATTACGCCAGGTACTACAGGAAATGAAAACGGACCAGTAAACGGAACATTTACCGTTACTTTAAGCAAACCGGCATCTACTGATACACAGATTACTTATACTTTAAGTGGAACGGCAACTGAAGGAAGTGATTATGCTACGGTAACCAAAACCATCACCATTCCTGCTGGTCAAACTACTGGAACGATTATCATTCCGGTATCGGCCGATGCAATTGTTGAAGGAACTGAAACGGTTTTAGCAACACTAACGGCCTCTGGAAATCCATTGGTAACCATAAGCAACACCTCAGCAACGATTAACATCTTAGATAATACAGATGGGGTAGTAACGGTAGCTGCAACAGCAGATGGTGCTGAGCCTGCTACGCCGGGTCAGTTTACCTTTACGCTAAGCCGTGTATCAGCAACGGATACCAAAATTACCTATTCGCTAAGTGGAACGGCAATCAGTGGAACCGATTATACCGCTATTGGTAATACGGTAACCATTCCTGCCGGACAAACGACGGCGACTGTATCGGTACCAGTATTAAATGATAATATTGTGGAAGGAACCGAAACGGTTGTATTAACCATGAATGCTACCACCAACAACGGTTCGATCCTTGCAAGCACAACGCCAGCAACCGTGAATATTACCGATAGTGGTTCTTCAATTGCTTCTATAACAGCCGGTACAAATGGTAACGAAAATGGTCCGGCTAACGGAACATTCACCGTTACCTTGAATAATCCTTCAGCTACCGATACCCAGATTACCTATACCTTAACAGGAACGGCTACCGAAGGCAGTGATTATGCAACAATTGTAACCAAAACCATTACCATCCCTGCAGGTCAAACCAGCGGAACGATTACCATTCCGGTATTAAGCGATGCATTGGCAGAAGGTACGGAGAACGTGATGGCTACATTACTAACTTCTGGTAACCCTTTAATTACCGTAAGTAATGTTCCAGCAAGCATTAATATTATTGATAACAATGCTGCAACAGTGAGCATCTCAACTGATCCATCTATCAATGAATCAGCAGGTACAGCTACATTTACAGTAACACTAAATGCTGCTGTTCAAAATGCGTTTACGGTAGGTTACACCACAAGCGATGGAAATGCAACTGCCGGTTTCGATTATACAACAACCAGCGGAACCTTAACTTTCCCTGCAGGTGCTGCGTTAGGTACAAGCCTGACATTTACCGTTCCAGTTAACGACGACAATATTGTTGAACTGAATGAAACGTTTAGCGGTACAATTAATAATGTATCAGGCGGAGTGGTAACCATTGGTATAAGTACAGCAACCGCTACCATTATCGATAACGATACTGCAGTGGCTACCATTACGGCAGGTATTGACGGTAACGAAAACGGCCCTGCAAATGGAACGTTCATAGTAACCTTGAGCAAAGCATCGGCTACCGATACTCAGCTTACCTACACTTTAGGTGGTACAGCAACCGAGGGTAGTGATTATACTGCGATTACCAAAACGATTACCATTCCTGCTGGTCAAACTACCGGAACCATTAATATTCCGGTATTAACCGATGCAGTTGTAGAAGGTACTGAAAATGTTATTGCTACTTTAACGGCTTCAGGAAATCCACAGGTAACCGTTAGCAATGTTGCGGCAACCATTAACATTGCCGATAACAATAATGCAACGGTAAGTATTTCTACAAGTCCAACAGTTAACGAAGCAGCAGGTACAGCTACCTTTACCGTAACCTTAAATGCAGCTGTTCAAAATTCATTTACAGTTGATTATGTTACTGGTAATGGAACAGCACAGGCAGGATTAGACTACACCACCACAAACGGAACATTAACCTTCCCTGCAGGTGCTGCGGCTGGTGCTACCTTAACGTTTACCGTTCCGGTTAACGATGATGATATTGTTGAAACGAACGAAACATTTAGCGCAAGCATTAGCAATATAACTGGTGGATTGGTAACTATTGCCACAAATACGGCAAGCACAACCATTATCGATAACGATGCTTCTGTCGCGACAATTACAGCCGGAATAAACGGTAACGAAACTGGTTCTGTAAATGGAACCTTTACCATAACGCTAAGCAAAGCATCTGCTACGGATACACAGCTTACTTATACCTTAGGTGGTACAGCAACAGAAGGTAGTGACTATAGTCCGGTTGTAACTAAAACTGTAACGATTCCTGCTGGTCAGACGACTGCAACCATTACGATTCCGGTATTGGGCGATGCGCTTGTGGAAGGAGCAGAAACCATAATCGCTACCTTAACCGGTTCGGGTAACCCGGCGGTAACGGTAAACAATGTTCCGGCAACAATTAATATTCTCGACGGATCAAATACAACAGTTACCGTAAGCGCAACTGCCGATGGAGCTGAACCTTCAACACCTGGTCAGTTTACCTTTACTTTAAGTAATGTATCAACAACCGATACCCAGATTGCTTATACCGTAACGGGTACGGCAACAAGTGGTGCAGATTATACTTCAATTGGTACAACAGTAACCATACCTGCCGGACAAAAAACAGTAACCGTTGCTGTTCCGGTTCTTGATGATAATCTTAACGAAGGAAACGAAACGGTCATCTTAACGATGAATGCAATAACCAATAATGCATTAATCACCGCAAGTACCATACCTGCTACCGTTAACATTAGAGATAACCGTGCACCTGTTGCCACCGCGCCAGTCATCACGACTCCTGAAGACAGCCCGGTTAACGGAACAATTACCGCTACTGATGCCGATGGCGATCCACTTACTTTCACGGTAAGCACGCCTCCTGCACACGGAACGGTAGTGGTAAATGCTGATGGTACCTACACTTATACGCCAGCCACAAATTATAACGGTACCGATACATTCACGGTAACCGTTAGTGATGGCAAAGGTGGTACCACTACAGTAACCGTTTCTGTAACCGTAAATCCGGTTAATGATGTGCCTGCTGCAACTGCACCAGCCATCATCACCAATAAAAATACGCCATTTAACGGTACCATTACAGCCAGTGATGTAGATGGCGATCCGTTAAGCTTCACGGTCACTACACCTCCTGCACACGGTACTGTCGTGGTAAATCCAGATGGAACATATACTTATACACCAGCCAATAATTACAGTGGTACGGATGTATTTACCGTAACGGTAAGCGATGGAAAAGGTGGAACAGCTACCGTAACAATCAACGTAACGGTTAACCCAACCAATGTTGCTCCAGTAGCAACTGCACCAACGGTTATCACTAACGAAGATGCTTCAGTTAACGGAACAATTACCGCTACTGATGCAGATGGCGATCCACTTACTTTCACGGTAAGCACGCCTCCGGCTCATGGAACGGTAGTGGTAAATGCTGATGGTACCTACACTTATACGCCAGCTACAAACTATAACGGTACCGATACGTTCACGGTAACCGTTAGTGATGGCAAAGGTGGTACCACTACAGTAACGGTATCGGTAACCGTAAATCCGGTTAATGATGTACCTGTTGCAACTGCACCGGCCATCATCACCAATAAAAATACGCCAGTTAACGGTTCCATCACGGCCAGTGATGTAGATGGCGATCCATTAAGCTTCACCGTCACTACGCCTCCGGCTCACGGTACTGTCTTGGTAAATCCGGATGGAACATATACTTACACACCGGCCAATAATTACAGTGGTACCGATGTATTTACCGTAACGGTAAGCGATGGAAAAGGTGGAACAACTACCGTAACAATCAACGTAACGGTTAACCCAACCAATGTTGCTCCAGTAGCAACTGCACCAACGGTTATCACTAACGAAGATGCTTCAGTTAACGGAACAATTACCGCTACTGATGCAGATGGCGATCCACTTACTTTCACAGTAAGCACGCCTCCGGCTCACGGAACGGTAGTGGTAAATGCTGATGGTACCTACACTTATACGCCAGCCACAAACTATAACGGTACAGATACATTCACGGTAACTGTTAGTGATGGCAAAGGTGGTACCACTACAGTAACGGTATCGGTAACCGTAAATCCGGTTAATGATACACCTGTTGCAACTGCAGCAACCATTACTACACCGCAAAATACAGCAAGCAACGGAACAATAACCGCAAGCGACGTAGATGGCGATGCACTGACCTTTACAGTAAGCACCCCGCCGGCACATGGTACAGTAGTGGTAAATACCGATGGTACTTATACTTATACACCAACTCCGGGTTATGTCGGTAATGATACTTTCAGCATAACGGTAAGTGATGGCAAAGGTGGTACCACAACCGTAACTGTTCCGGTAACAGTAACCTTAGTACCAGCTCCGGCAATGAGTTTAACCAAAGCAGCTACCAATACGGTGAGCAAAGTTGGCGATGTAATTAATTACAACATTGTGGTAACCAACACGGGTAATGTAACCTTAACCAATGTGGCGGTTTCAGATGCTGGTGCCGATGCGGGATCAATTATTCCGCTTAGTATTGCCAGCCTGGCGCCAGGTGTAAGTGTTACGGTAACTGCAAGGCACACCCTTACCTTAACCGAGGTGAATGCAGGTTCATTTAGCAATCAGGCTTCAGCAACTGCACAAACGCCTGGTGGTGGTACTATAAACAAACCACGGTCTGATGATCCGGGTACGCTGGCTGCAGATGATGCTACGGTAACCTTAATTGCTCCGGCTTCTACCATTACCCTGGTTAAAACAGGAACGTTAAGTGCCGATGGAAATAGTATCACTTATAATTTCAGTGTTAAAAACACCGGAAATGTAACCTTACACATTATTACGCTGGTCGATGCTAAACTTGGACTGAACAGGGTGATCCCAGGTACGCTTGCTCCGGGTGCTACTGTAACCGACAGTTATGTTTATCAGTTAACACAAGCAGATAAAGATGCCGCAAGCGTAACCAATAGTGCAACCATCACTGGTCAAACACCGGCAAATGTTTCGGTTACCGATATCTCGGGTACAGCCGAAAATAACAATACGCCAACTGTAACACAGATTCCGGTTATGGGCGCTATCGCTTTGGTTAAAACAGCGGCATTTAGTGGTAATCAGGTAACCTATACCTTTACCATCAAGAACACGGGAACCAATACTTTAAATACCATAACCTTAACCGATGCAAAACTTGGCTTAAGCAATAAGGTAATTGCAGTACCTGGTGGTTTAGCCCCTGGAACCGCTATAACCAATGTGGAAGTATATACTTTAACACAGGCCGATAAAGACCTGGGAACAGTAACCAATACCGCTACGGTAAATGCCAAAACACTTGGTGGTGTGAATGTATCCGATGCTTCGGGAACTTCCGAAAATAATAATACCGCAACCGTTATCACATTCCCTAAATCGCCGAAAGCGGTTGATGATGTGGGCGGTACGGTAGCAAATAAATCGGTTACCATTAATGTATTGGCAAATGACGATCCTGGAAATTCTACACTTGATAAATTAACGGTAGAAATTGTAGGTCAGCCTCAGCATGGTAAAGTAACGGTGAACGCTGATGGTACCATTACCTATACCCCTGATCCAGGTTACACCGGTGATGATACTTTTACCTACAGAGTGAAAGATGCCTTTGGCTATTACACCAATGTGGCAGCAGTAACTTTAACGGCTAACTTCGCCGGGCTCACCATACCTAACCTGTTTACGCCAAACGGTGATGGTATAAATGATACCTTCGAAATCCTGGGCATCAACCAATATCAGGTTAATGAACTGCAGATTGTTAACCGTTGGGGTAACGAGGTATTCCGTGCCAAAGGCTATCAGAATAACTGGACAGGCGAGGGCTTGAATGAAGGCACTTATTACTACTTACTGCGTGTTAAAAAAGCAGGAAGCGATCAGTACGAAGTGTTTAAAGGTTACATTACATTAATCAGAGCGTTTAAAAAATAAGATATGAGGCTTTGTATAGTCTGGTTTTAAAATCAGACTATACTTTAAGATATTAAGAAGATGAAGAAATTAATATGGTTAATAGCAGGTTTGTTTTTGTTGCTTTCGCGGCCGGTATCTGCGCAGCAGGATGCCCAGTATAGCCAGTACATGTTCAACGGGATTTATATCAATCCCGCCTACGCCGGATATAAAGAGGTGCTGAATGTGCATAGCTTTTACCGTAGCCAGTGGACGGGTATTACCGGAGCACCTCGAAGCATGTCGCTGGCCGTAGATGCCATTGCAAACAGCGGCAACGTAGGTTTGGCCCTTCAGGTGGCAAGCGATAAGCTGGGTGCACAGACCAACCTGAGTATTTATGGCAACTACGCCTACCGCATCAGGATGAATGATGATGGTAGTTCGAGATTGGCGCTGGGCTTGGGTGTGGGCATGGTACAGTTGGGTATAGACGGATCACTGCTGAACCCGAACAATCCGGAACCAAACCAGCCAGTAGGCATGCAGAGTACCATTGTGCCCGATGCAAGGGCAGGGGTTTACTTTGCCAACGATAGGTTTTATGCGGGTTTCTCAGCCGATAACCTGATTGCCACTTACATCGATATCGACCGTTATGCCTTTATCCCACAGCCAAAACCACATTATTACCTGACCGCGGGCGCACTGTTTCCGCTTTCAGAAGATTTTCAGGTTAAACCTTCTTTTCTTTTAAAAGATGATCGGGGGGGACCAACGAGTTTAGATGTGAATGCATTTTTGATGATCAAAGATTTTATCTGGGTAGGCGGTTCGTACCGGACGGGTGTAAAGCTGTATGATAAAAGCTATTTGCAGCGTGATCTTACGCCCAGGAATTCTGCCGTAGCAGCGATACAGATTTTTCCATCAGAAAAACTCAGGATCGGTTATGGTTACGATTTTTCAATCGGCCCGTTACAAGGTTACAGCAGCGGAACACATGAGATTTCCATCGCTTATTCTTTTATCAGACAAAACATCAGATTGGCAACCCCAAGGGTATTTTAAACTAACTATATTCAGTATTTTTGACCAACTATCCCAACAACATAATGAAGAAAATTTTAATAGGTACCTGCCTTTCTGCATATTGTTTATTCGCATTCAGTTTTTCGGCAAATGCACAGTATGCATTAAAAGATGCCGATAAACAGTATGAGCTGTTTAACTACAGCAAGGCAATAGATTTATACGAACAAGCCTATAAAAAGAAACAAACCTTACATGCTGCAGAGCGTTTAGCAAATGCTTATGCACTTGTTTATAACTACAAGCAGGCCGAAAGCTGGTATGCCATTGCAGCTAAAATGCCGGGCAGTAGTCCGGAGAATATTTTGGGTTATGCCAAAGCTTTACAGGGCAATTCGAAATACAGCGAAGCAAAAGCCCAGTACCTCAATTACATTGATAAAAAGAAAGGTGTATCAGAAAAGCAGCAGGCTGTTTGGCTTGCCTCTTGCGATTCGGCTTTGAAATGGATCAGAAACCCGAAGAAAATCGAACTGATCAATCAACAAGCTTTAAATAGTATACAGTCTGATTGGGGTGCTGTTAATTACCAGGGTGGAGTTGTATTCACTTCCGACAGATCAAACAGCAAGTTAAACACGCCCGAAGGCAAACCGTTTTTAAGATTCGACGGCTCAAAAGAACCCGATAAAAAAGTATACGGCTGGACGGGTAACGGATACCTGAAATTATACATCAAACCGTCGGCAAACGATAGTCTTCAGTTGTTTCCTATAAAAACAGGTACCAGGTACCACGTCGGTTCGGCAAGCTTTACCGCGGATGGAAAAACCATGTATTTTACGCTCACCCGCATCACCGATGAACTGGAACGCTTAAAAAAACAACCAACAACCGTTAATGTAGAAATTTTTAGCAGTACAAAAGGTGCCGATGGTGTTTGGGGCGAGCCCGTTTCATTTGCTTACAATAATGTAAACAGTTACTCAGTTGGCGATCCTTTTATTACTACGGATGGAGATAGCCTTTATTTCGTATCGAATATGCCAGGTGGACAGGGCGGTACTGATATTTATGTTTGCCTAAAAACAGATGCTGGTGCATGGGGCAAGCCCATTAACCTGAAAGAAGTAAATACCGAAGGCAACGAACGCAGTCCGGTTTTTGATGAAAAGGATAACTTTTATTTTTCCAGCGATGGTAGAGTTGGAATGGGCGGATTAGACGTTTATCAGGCTTTAAGAGAAAAGGTTAATATTGGCCAGATCGAAAATATGGGTTATCCTTTCAATTCTCCCCAGGATGATTTTGGCTTTAGTTTAAACGAAAAAGGTGGTATCGTTTACCTTTCTTCCAATCGTGAAGGTGGTTTAGGTAGCGATGATATTTATGCTATTGATCAGAAAATGATCCTGGCTTTTAAATTAGAAGGCAGGGTATTTGATAAAAACAGCAACCAGCCAATTGCAGGTGCATTGGTAACCTTGGCAAAAGTAAACGGTGCTGTATTAAAAACTGAAACGGATGAGAATGGCGGTTATCGATTTAATTTAGCCAAAGAATCTGAATACAATGTTACGGGAGAGAAAACAAACTACAGGACTGATGTAGAAAACCTGGCAACGATTGGCTTAACAACTTCCAGCGTATTAACGCAAAACCTGTATTTAGAAGCTGTTGTAATTAACAAAGCAATTAAGCTGGAAAATATCTATTACGATTTCGATAAATGGAACATCCGCCCGGATGCTGCAGTAGAGCTGGATAAACTCGTTAAAATTATGACTGATAACCCAACCATCTGGATCGAATTAGGTTCGCATACCGATAGCAGGGGTAAGGATGCTTACAACCTAAGCCTATCACAAAAAAGGGCTGAATCGGCTGTAGCATATATCATTTCGAGGGGCATCGATAAAAACCGCATTACCGCACAGGGATACGGCGAAACACAGTTGTTAAACAAATGCAGCAACGGAGTAGAATGTAGCGAAGAAGCACATCAGTTAAACAGAAGAACAGAATTCAAAATCGTAAAACAATAAGCACAATTAAGATTTACAATATATTTTAATTTTTTAGTAGATGCCTCTGATGAAAATCGGGGGCATTTTTTATTCCCAGGGTTGGCGGCCAACAAGCCTTTTTTTTACCATATAAGAAATATAAGGGCATATAACTTATATTTTCTTCCATGACTTATATGGTTAAAATGGCTTAAAGTTTATCCATTAATTGATACATATCGACTTATCTAACTATAATAGAAGATCCTTTAAATAATAAAGTCATTAACCAGATATCAGATCAGCTCCGTGTCTCCGTGGCAGAAAAAAAGCTTAATTATAATCGTCATCTTTTAGCTAAAATTGTTAGTATTTTGTTTAAAAATAATCCAGCTTAATTTTTTATAAAACTAAAAATATTAGTATTTTTGATCTCAATCATCCCTATAATACGAGAATGGATAAAGAAAGGCAGATTATTCATATGGATCAGGATGCATTTTTTGTGTCGGTAGAAATCAGAAAAAATCCTAAGTTGTCGGGCAAACCTGTAATTATCGGTGGCGGCGGCGACAGGGGTGTGGTCGCTTCCTGCAGCTACGAGGCACGCCAGTACGGCATCCATTCTGCAATGCCCGGCAGGACGGCAAAATTGCTGTGCCCTCAGGCTATATTTTTAAAAGGCGATATGGAAGAATATTCCAAAGCTTCACACGAGATTACCGAGGTTATTGCCGATAAAGTCCCCCTTTTCGAAAAAGCCAGTATCGACGAACATTATATCGATATGACGGGTATGGACCGCTTTTTTGGCTGTATGAAATTTGCATCAGAACTCAGGCAGACCATTATCAGGGAAATGGGTTTGCCAATTTCCTTTGGTTTATCGATCAATAAAACCGTCGCCAAAATAGCCACGAACGAATCTAAACCAAGTGGTGAGATGCAGGTTACCTTCCCCCAGTTGCGGCCCTTTCTCGATCCTTTGGCTATCCACAAAATTCCGGGTATTGGTCATGCTACCTATAAAAAACTGAGCGAAATGGGTGTTCGCGAAATCCTTACGCTTACGCAGATCCCGCAACAGCTCATGTTTAAAATACTGGGGCAGCATGGCCTGAGTTTATGGCAAAAAGCAAATGGGATCGATCTTTCACCCGTGGTGCCTTACCGCGAAAGAAAATCAATCGGTACACAGGCCACTTTCGAAAGTGATACCATGGATATGGCCAAACTAAAAGCCATTATCACAGGGATGGTTACCGGCTTAACCTTCCAGCTGCGGAACCAGAAAAAACTAACCGCTTGTATTACTGTAACTGTACGTTATACCAATTTCGAAACCGTTACCCAGCAAGAACGCATTCCTTATACCTCGCTCGATTCATTTCTGATCAGTAAGGCACACAGCCTCTTCGAGAAAGTATATGCCAAACGGATGCTGCTTCGGCTGGTAGGCGTAAAACTTTCGCATTTGGTAAGTGGTTATGAGCAAATTGGCTTATATAATGTTGCCGAGGAAGAGTATAGTCTTTACCAGGCCATGGATAAAGTACGTAATCATTATGGTGCCGAAGCGGTGGTAAAAGCCTGTATTGTTACGCAACCGCCCCGCGATGAAACAGGAAAAGTAATCAAATACAATCCCCGCAAAAAGAAAATACTGATCAAAAATCAGGATGAAGAAACAGAAGAGCAACCAGAAGTAAAGAAGCGCTCAAAAATCAGAAGTTTTATGAGTGAAAAAGGAACAATAGGGACTAAATCTTATGATTAGCGATGTTTTTAAATGTGCACTCTTCTTATAGCCTGAAATATGGTACACTGAACATCGAGCAGTTGATTGCCACTGCCCGGAATTTGGGTATCCATCAAATGGTACTCACCGATATCAATAATTCAACCGGTGCGGTAGAGTTTATTCGCGAGTGTTATAAACAGGGCATTGCCAAAGAGGCCGACGAGATCCATAAAGGCAATATTCCCTATCAGATCAAACCGGTAGCAGGGATCGAGTTTCGGGTCGATCATAAATTGTTGTATGTGGGCGTTGCTAAGAATAGAGAGGGAATGCGCGAGCTGAATGAGTTTTTAAGCCACCATAACATCAACCATATTCCCTTGCCGCAAATTCCGCCTGAAATGGAAAATGTGTATATCATTTATCCCTTTCAAAAATCGTTTAACACTGTACTAAAAGGTAATGAATTTATAGGCATCCGTGCCAAACAGCTCAACCTTTTATACAAACATCCACTTTTAAAACAAAAGGAAAAACTGCTGGTTTGGCATCCTGTTACCATAAGTGATAAGATCACCTACCGTTTGCACCAATACCTTAGGGCAATTGAACTCAATACACTTTTAACTAAGGTACCCGATGAACAAAAATGCGATCCAGATGAATTCCTGATTCCGGAAGTGGAATTAACGCAGCAATTTGAACAGTACCCTTTCATTGTTCAGAATACCCAGCGTTTGTTGAACAGTTGCGATTTAAGTGTTTATTTTGAGGATGGCCCTGCACCTGTTTCTAAAAACAAGTTTTTTTATACCGGGGATTTCGAAGGAGATAAAAAAATGCTTCGGGAGCTTGCCGAAGAAGGGCTCAGGTACCGTTATGGCGAAAATAATACAGAAGCCATTGAGCGTTTGGAAAAAGAACTGCGCATCATCGAACTTAAAAACTTCTGTGCTTATTTCCTCATCACCTATGATATTGTACGGTATGCGATGACCGAATGCGGTTTCTACCATGTTGGCCGTGGCTCGGGTGCCAACAGCATTGTAGCCTATTGTTTGCGCATTACCGATGTAGATCCGATTGATCTCGACCTGTATTTCGAACGTTTCCTGCACGAAAAACGGACCAGCCCGCCAGATTTTGATATCGATTTCTCCTGGGATGAAAGGGAGGTAATACAACGGTATATCTTTGAACGCTATCCTAAATGGCACGTTGCTTTTTTGGGTACCATGAGTACTTTTAAAGACCGGGCAATTATCAGGGAAATCGGGAAGGTGCTGGGTTTACCCAAAGGTGAAATAGATAGTTTTACCGATCCCACCAAAGAACGCGAAAACTTACTCAATGCCACTTACCAAAAGTTATTGGCGGTGTATCAATATATGAAGGGGATGCCCAACCAGCGCTCTATCCATGCCGGGGGGATTTTGATTTCAGAAGAGCCGATTACCTATTATACCGCATTGGATATGCCGCCAAAAGGTTTTCCAACCGTACAGTGGGATATGTACGAAGCCGAAGCCATTGGTTACGAAAAATTCGATATTTTAAGTCAGCGGGGTATCGGGCACATCCGCGAAGCTGTACAGCTCATCAAAAAGAATAAAGCAAAGGATATTGATATCCACGATTTTAAAACCTTTAAAAATGATCAGAAATTGAATGGCATTCTTAAAGAGGGGCAGCCTATCGGCTGTTTTTATATCGAATCGCCAGCCATGCGGCAATTGCTCAAAAAACTGAAATGCGATAATTACCTTACCCTGGTAGCAGCCAGTTCTATTATCCGTCCGGGGGTGGCCAGCTCAGGCATGATGAAAGCCTATATCGAACGCTATCATGCACCCGAAAAAGTAGTTTACCTCTGCGAAGTGATGAAACAGCGGCTCAGCGAAACCTATGGGGTAATGGTTTACCAGGAAGATGTAATCAAAGTATGCCATTATTTTGCAGGCCTCGATCTGGCCGATGCCGATGTCCTCCGTAAAGCCATGAGTGGAAAATACCGTTCGAAACTGGCTTTTGATGAATTGGTAAATAAATTTTTTGCCTCAGCCAGAAAGGAAGGCCATTCAGAAGAACTGATTACCGAAGTTTGGCGACAGATATCCTCTTTTGCCGGCTACAGCTTTTCTAAAGCCCATTCTGCTTCTTTTGCGGTAGAAAGTTATCAGAGTTTATACCTCAAAACCTATTACCCCATGGAATTTATGGTCGCCGTACTGAATAACTATGGTGGCTTTTACAGTCGATGGGTTTATGTGCATGAGTTACAAAAAACCGGGGCACGTGTGCATTTGCCTTGTGTGAATCACAGTGATGACGTAGTGAATATAAAAGGCGAAGATGCTTATCTGGGTTTTATTGCTGTTCAGGGTTTAGAAGAAAAAAACATCAAAATTATTCCTGCTGAACGTCATACAAATGGTTTGTACATCGATCTCGAAGATTTTGTAAAACGGACCTGTATCTCATTAGAACAGGCTATTATTTTAATTCGGCTGGGTGCTTTACGATTTACCGGAAAAGATCGGAAAACCCTGCTTTGGGATGTACACAACTACCTTGGCTTTAAGCAGAAGAAAGTGAACCATGCCGAACTTTTTAAACTGAGTTATAAAACTTACCAGCTGCCGGAACTGGCTGATTCGGAACTGGAAAATGCTTATACAGAGTTAGAGTTATTGGGTTATCCGCTTAATTACGATATGTTCGATTTTTTAAAAACGCCTTACCGTGGCGATACCATGGCCGCTGATATGCACAAACATTTGGGTAAAACGGTAAGGATGGTAGGGAACTATGTTTGCGAAAAAACGGTACACACCATTAAAAATACCAAAATGTGGTTCGGTACTTTTTTAGATGCCAACGGCGATTTTTTCGATACCACCCATTTTCCCAATACCACACCCATGTATCCTTTTAAAGGAAAGGGCTGTTACCTGATTTTGGGCAAGGTGGTTGAAGATTTTGGTTTTCAAAGTATAGAGGTTTTAAAATTTGCCAAATTGGATATTCAAATGAACCCGGTAGCAATTGATTAAAATAAATTGATATGGATTTAAAATTGAAAAAAGACAGGTATTCAATAGTTGTTCACCCTCACCAAGAAGCTATTAATGATGTTAAAGTTTTGAAAGATATACTCTGGTTTAAAATTGGCTGGTATAACAGTAGAAATTCTGAGGCGCACATCACGATTATGATGTTTTGGGCAGACCAATATGAGTTGGAATGTTGCAAAAAGCGCATTGAGAAAATTTGTCGCTCACAAAGGCCGAAAGAAGTAATTTTTGATTCTTTAAGTGTATCAAAATTTAGCCATGCTGTTGTTTTACTTCCCAATGATTCATCCAAACCATACTTAAATGATCTTTTGAAAATCTTTCGAAAGGGACTTAAAACTAATTATGCTGTAAATGGGGCTAACGCGCATATATCAATAGGACGTGAACTGAGCTCGGCTCAAATTGATCAGGCAGCGCATTTGTATGGCAACATCAACTTAGAATTTAACTGTGATACAATTGCCATTCGTAAATTTGATAAAGTTAAACAACAATTTGTGGTAATTAATGAGTTTAAATTGTTGGGTAGCCCTTTAAATCATCATCAATATTCTTTGTTATAACTAGTTTATTTTGGTCATGAGCCGATTAATCTTGTTAATCGGCTCATGATTTGGCTTGTTTTTGAGCCGATTAATGCTTTTTTATAAGATCGTCATTCCCAACTTGATTGGGAATCTAAAGTTTATTGCATTAAGATTAGCTTCGCTGAGCACTGTGTGGTTCCCGCCTGCGCGGGAATGACGATCGATTATAGTTTGCGCTCGTTTCTAACGAGTATATCAGTAGCCTAGCGATTTAATCGTTTACTTGTTAAAACATAATTTTTATATTTAAACCATGATCCACTTTAAAGCAGAGATAGAACGTTTCGAAACCATGGGCGAAAAAACCGGCTGGAGTTATGTGTTTATCCCGGCAGCTTTGGCTAATGAAATTAAGCCCGACTGTAAAAAGAGTTTCAGGGTAAAAGGAAAGATAGATCAGCTGGAGATTAATGGAATGGCAACCATCCCAATGGGAGAGGGCGATTTTATTATTGCCCTGAAAGGTGAAGTCCGTAAACAATTAAGAAAAGAAGCTGGAGCAAGCGTCGAACTTTATTTAGAAGAAGATAAAGATTTTAAGATTGAAATGCCTGAGGATCTGGAAATCTGTTTATCAGAAGAGGAACATTTAATCCGGAACTTTTTAAAACAGCCTAAATCGCATCAAAACTATTACATCAACTGGATTAACCAGGCTAAAACCGAGCCCACACGCACCAAACGGATCGTAATGACGGTTAAAGCAATGGATAAAGGACAGGATTTTGGCGCAATGATCAGGGAATCGCAAGGTAAGGCTTAGTTTAAGTCTGTAGTCCTCAGTTCTTAGTCGTGAGTCGGGGAGATTGGTTAATACAAAATAGCCCGGCATACAGGCTGATAAGATTTGCTGATCAGCAATATATGGATCAAATTATAACGATGGACTATTAACTATATGCCATGGACTAAAGACTCTAGACTCCCGACTTCGGACTCCCAACTTCAGCCTTCCGACTATAATTTCTAAACCAGCTCCAAACCTTCATTTGTATTACCCCTAAAAAAGCTTCCCTGAAAATACGGGTACTCATTTTTGATGTGCCTTCGGTACGGTCGGTGAAGATGATTGGAACTTCGACTACTTTAAAGCCAAATTTAATGGCAGTAAATTTCATTTCGATCTGAAACGCATAACCAACAAATTTGATTTTATTTAATGGAATGGTTTCCAGCACAATTTTGCGGTAACATTTAAAGCCGGCAGTCGCATCCTGAATGTTGATCCGGGTAATCATACGCACATACATTGAAGCAAAATACGACATTAAAACCCTGCCCATTGGCCAGTTTACCACATTTACACCCTTAACATACCTGGAACCAATGGCTACATCAGCGCCATTTACACAAGCTTCGCGTAAGCGCGATAAGTCGTCAGGGTTGTGCGAGAAATCGGCATCCATTTCGAAAATGTAGGCATAATCGTGTTGTAAGGCCCAGTTAAAGCCGTAAATATAAGCCGTACCCAAACCTTGTTTACCCGCACGTTCTTCAATAAATAAATGCCCTTCGTATTCGTCCTGTAACGATTTTACAATTTCAGCCGTTCCATCAGGAGAACCATCATCAATAATTAAAACATGAAAAGGCTGTGTTAAAGAAAAAACCTTTCTAATGATTTTTTCGATGTTTTCCTTCTCGTTGTAGGTGGGAATGATGACTAAACTATCTGACACGTTTGTTGTGGTTTTTAATAATGTAAGCTTCTTGTGTTTATATGATGTGCTACAATTGCTTTTAAACTGCGAAAGTAAATATTTAATGTGAAACCTTTATGAATTTTCATTAATAACCCACGATTCGGCTCTTATTTTATTCGTAATTTTTAGGGTATGGTCAGTATGAGCGTAGTCTAAGACTTTATCCCAGTATTTCCCGCAGATTTTGCAGATCAGCGCAGATTACCTTTCAAGGTACAAAACCATTGTTCCTAAACCCGAGAG
>NZ_JBWKYI010000030.1:3541-15769 GCF_059423705.1 Pedobacter sp. GW460-11-11-14-TSB4 | reverse complement strand
TTTTCCCTGTATTTCCCGCAGATTTTGCAGATCAGCGCAGATTACCTTTCAAGGTACAAAACCATTGTTCCTAAACCCGACAGTAGCGGCAGCTCCCGATTGAAAAGAGGGACTATAGCGAATGGCGGGGAGGCAGACCTCCAAGAACTACTGTCCGTTCCTTTTCAAATCTTATTGAATATGCCCATTTCTGTCAGTCTGATCGTAGTTGAATACTTTGGCCCGGTATTTCCCGCAGATTTTGCAGATCAGCGCAGATTACCTTTCAAGGTACAAAACCATTGTTCCTAAACCCGATCGGCGTGTAAAGCCCGCAGACCGAAGCATGAGGGCGAGGACTTGGAACAAAGAGCGGGGCGGCAGGCTTCCAAGAACCACTGCCCGTTCCTTTTCAAATCTTATTGAATACGCTCGCTTTTTTTTATATCTTTTTTACGCTTACCTCACCTCCTGCATTAACTTTTTAACCAGTTGCGAAAAGAGAATCAGCGCCAAACCTGCAATTAAAGAATATAAAGCCAATGTTTTATAACCTTCGGTATAGGCCATTAATTTAGCCGATAACGATGCATCATCAATACTCGACATTTCTGCCCCCAGTTTTCCGGCAGCCAATTGGCCAAAGGCACTTGATAAAAACCAAAGCCCCATCATCATTCCGAACATTTTCTTTGGCGAAAGTTTAGTAATGATCGACATGCCTATCGGTCCCAAACAAAGTTCGCCTAACGTTAATAATAAATAGGCTAAGGTAAATACATTTAACGAGCTAATACCCTGTACATTGGCGAAGAACCTGGTGGCGTAAAAAACATAAAAACTTAAGGCCAATAAAAGGAAGCCGATCCCGAATTTTACCACGGTATTGGGTTCAATTTTGCGTTTGTATAAGCCCAGCCATAAAATACCCACAATCGGACTAAAAACAATCACAAAGAACGAGTTAGCGCTGTTGTTCACCACATTCGGATCGATATTGAAAAAGAGGATTTTATGGTCCAGATTGTCCTTCGCAAATAACGATAGGGAACCTCCGCTCTGCTCGGATATGGCCATGAAAATGAAATAACAGAAGATAAAAACGAAAGCTGCCAATAGTTTATATTGTGCTTTTTGATCTTTTATCTTAAACGTTTCATACAGGAAATAAACCAAAGCAATAATGCCTATGGTGTACATGAAATAATCGGTAAAGGCTGTGTTTCTTACCATGATATAAATCATTGGGATACACAAAATAGAACCTACATAAACAGCTATTTCCAAAAATTGCTGTTTAGATTTTTTAAGGTGCAGTAAAGGCGAATTCCCAATCGGGCCTAAATGCTTTTTGGTGAAAATGAATGTACCTAAACCAAACATCATCACCAGCGCTGCAGACAGGAAACACAAATGCCAGTTGTAATATTTACCGAGATAAATACACATGGCACCACCCAACAAGCCGCCAACATTGATACCGGCATAAAAAAGTCCATAACCGGCATCTCTGCGATTATCTTTCTCATGGTATAATTCGCCCACCATTGATGAAACATTGGGTTTGAAAAAACCTGTTCCAATAATGGATAAGGTAATTCCTACATAAAATAAATCATGAGGGGAGAAGGCTAGGATTAAGTTCCCGATAATCATTAAAGCCCCGCCCCAAAAGAGCGATTTTCTGAACCCTAAAATTTTATCGGCAAAAATACCACCTATAAAAGTAAAGGCATAAACAAAGGCTTGTATCGCACCATACTGCAGGTTCGATTTTTGATCGCTCAAACCCAGTTGTTCGACCATGAAAAAGGCCAATACCCCACGCATGCCGTAAAAACAGAAACGTTCCCACATTTCTACCAACGATAAATGCCAGAGTTGTTTCGGGTATTTACCTTCAAAATTCTGAATATCTTCTATTGAAACTGTTTTTTCCATTAAATAGGTTTAAAAATTAAAAGCCCGGCGGAGATCGGGCTTTAGGTTAAAGGATGTTATAAGTTTAGTCAAGAATATCCTGATGCATCATTTTTTGTAATTTCTTGGTAATTGCAAATAAAATTAAAGATGCAATTCCGGCCATCACTACAAACATCATGAAAAACTCGTATAACGAATTAATCTGGATGCCTACGATCGACTGATATTCGAAAGGAATTTTTAAGTCTTTTAATTTTGCCAGTTCTGCCGCGGTTGGCGTAACCGTTTTAGATAAAATGGGCTGTAAGTTAATGCCAGCTCCGGCAGCTTGTTTAATTTCGGCCACGCCCGGAGGGTATAAACCACTTAAAATACCAGCAAACTTATTGGCTGCTGCGTTGGCTAAAAACCAAACAGCCATTAATAATGAACCGAATTTTAAGGGTGCCAGTTTGTTTACCAAAGATAAACCGATTGGAGATAAACAAAGTTCTCCGCAGGTGTGTAAAGCATACATACCAATTAACCACATCATGCTCACTTTAATGGATGAAGACACGTCTTTTACACCAAAAGCAATCCACAGGTAACCAAGGGCCAGTAACAATAAACCAATGGCCATTTTAGTTGGCGATGAAGGTTCTTTTTTACCTAGCTTAATCCACAACCAGGCAAATAAAGGTGCAAAGGCTACTACGAATATTGAGTTTAGGGAGGCAAAGATACTTGCCGGTACTTTTAAGAAACCTAAATCCCGCTGGGTTTGCTCTTCTGCAAAGAAAGTTAAAGAGGCACCTGCCTGTTCGAAGGCACTCCAGAAAAATATAACGAAAAAGGCAACAATGAAGATTACACCAATCCGCTGTTTCTCAATTTTACTTAATGATTTATCTGAGAAAATAACAAAGGCAATAAACAATACCGATGCGATTAATAAGTAAGTTAAAAAGCTGAATACTTTTGCATCGATGTAAAATAATCCGATCATTAAAGCCGAAAATGCAGCTAAGCCAAAACCAATTACGGCAGGGTTTAATGTGCTTTTTGGTGCGCCAGCCGGAATGGTTCCCAATTCTTTTCCATCAGGTGCAATTACATATTTCTTCTGATACATGATTTGCACCAAAACACCTAATAACATCGCTATACCGCCAGCTAAGAATGCCCATTTAAAATCCAAAGGATTTCCGGTATCGCCTAAAAAGCCACACACAATAGGACCTAAAGCACCACCCACGTTTATACCCATGTAAAAAATAGTATAAGCAGCGTCACTTCTTTTATCGCCTTTCGGATACAATTGTCCAACCAATGAGGAAATATTTGGTTTGAAAAAACCGTTTCCGGCAATCATAAAGCCAAGTCCGGTAAAAAACAAAAAGGTGGAGAGTTGTTCATTACTTTGGTATAACATGGCACAGAAAAATAGGATAAACTCTCCCAGTGCCATCATTAATCCGCCTGTTATAATCGATTTTTTATTTCCCCAGAAACGATCGGCTACATAGCCGCCGATTAGTGGCGTTAAATAAACCAATCCGGTGTAACTACCATAAAGGTTAGAAGCGAATGCTTTATCAAATAATAAGGCCTTTGTCATAAATAAAACAAGGATTGCCCTCATTCCATAGTAGTTGAAACGCTCCCACATTTCTGTGGCAAATAACACGTATAACCCCTTTGGATGACCTTTAGATTGATTTGGTGTTGATGTCATATTCAGTATTTAAGTTTGTTTGTTTTTTTTGTTAATGCAGTAAAAAATTATTTGATGCCGTATTCTTTCATAATATTGTTTAGCCATTTTAATAAAGCAAAACCGATTATGGCCGAGCCCATCAATAAGGAGAAGTTTACCCAAAAGAAATTGGATTTGTCTTCATAAGTATCCCATAAGGTTGCCAGTACGCCCGAAAGTTTATTGCCTATTGAGGTAGATACGAACCAACCGCCCATCATTAAAGAAGTTATCCTTACCGGACTTAATTTTGATACCAGTGATAAGCCCATCGGACTTAGAAATAATTCGCCAATGGTAATTACGCCATAAGTTCCCATTAGCCAGAGAACAGATACTTTTTCGGCTCCATTTTTTCCGATATATACTGCGGTAACCATCACCAATACCGATATAGCCGAGATGAATATCCCGAATATAATTTTTGTGGCGGTACTCGGTTCTTTACCGCGGCGCCTTAACCAGGTAAAAAAGGATACAATTAACGGGGTTAACAGAATTACCCATGCCGGGTTGATCGACTGGCTTAAGTTTGTTGCCCATAATTCTACTGTGCCACCTTCCTGAGGCAATTCGGCAGCTGGTACATTTTTGAAATAGGTTGGGTAGTTGTATTCTTTCTGCACCACACCATCAACTTTCTGGAGGCGGAATGCGTTGTCGTATAAGGCTACACTATCTTTTTTATAGGTGATATTTTGCGATAAGCTAAACTTAGAAAAAGTGTTTTTTGCGGTGGTATTGGTTAGGCTTCTATCGGTATACCGATCGGCCCAGGTGGTTAGGGCAGTACCGTTTTGTTTAAAAACCGCCCAGAACAAAATTACAACTACAAATATGGTAAGTAATGCGGCAATAGGCCTTTTTTCTTCTTTACTGGCTTTAAAAAATAAGGTGCTGTAAAAGTAAATCACAGGGAAACAGGCAAATATAAAGGCATCTGTACTGGTAGATCCTACCAGCGGGTGGCCGATTAATTTAGTTGGCACTATCCAGCCAATCACACCTGCAACTACCGAAGGTAAAAGAATTAGTAAGCAGATTTTTAGAAATGACATGTCGCCATCCATAATACCCTTTTTAACATCGAAAGACCGGTAATGTTTAAGGCCAATAATAAATACGGCTACACCAATAAACATACCTACACCAGCTGCAAAGAAGGCATATTCCCAACCCAGCATAATATATAAGGCAGCGCCAAAAAAGTTGCAGATAAAGGCCCCAACATTGATACCCATGTAAAAAATATTGTAACCATCGTCTTTTTTAGCCACATACTCTGGCGTAGAGTAAATATTGCCCAATAGGGTAGAAATATTGGGTTTAAAAAAGCCGTTGCCAAAAATAACGAGGGTCATGGCCAAATAAAGCATCGGTAAATTATGAACGCCCATTAAGCAGTATCCCACACCCATCATGATGCCGCCTATAATGATAGACTTGGCGTAACCCAGGTACCTGTCGGCAATTAAGCCGCCTAAAAAAGGGGTTAAAAATACTAAAGCAATAAATGTTCCGTATAAATCGGCAGATTCTGCCTCCGTCATGGCAAAACCAGTTTTTACATCTTTTAAATAAAGCGTAAAAATGCCTATCATTAAATAATAACCAAAACGTTCCCACATTTCAGATAAAAAAAGAAATTTTAAGCCTTTGGGATGTTTAGTTTGGTTTGTTGTGGGCATTTATTGAAGATTTTTAAAGCGCAATATAGCGAGTGGAGGCCATTCTCACAAATTTTTGCACCTGGAGTAAGGTAAATGATTTGTTAAGGTTTGTTAAGAGTTAAAACTTTCTGATGGGTTTAACATTTTTTTTGGGGTCGGCATAGAGCTCGTCACTCGAATTCGGATCGTTGTTAAGCGTGATATCTTCTTGTAGTTTTAGCCTTCCACCAATGATTTTAAAACCATCAAAAGTGCCGTCTGATCCGTAATATTCAAATTTTCCCTTTATTTCAGGATCGAATGAAGCAAGGTGGTCGAACACAATCATTCCTGCTTTCAGATCGGTTTTTAAGGTCATGGCGTTTGATTTGGCATATTCGAATATGATCCTGTTTTTTCCTTTTAACTCTTTTCCATCGAAAACAGGAGCACCGAATGTAAGATTGTCTTTTTCGAAAGAAAGGATATCGATTACCTTTTTAGTGGTGGCCTGCGTATTTCCTTTCCAGCCTAAAAGCACATAATAAGGCAGGCGGTTCCCACTGGTTACCGGAACAATTTCATAATATCTGGCACCAAACCATTTCTGGTTATTGGTAATGCTATTGGGATCGGCTAAATTTTCGGTCTGGTCGATTAAGGGATAAAGTTTCAACGGACCGCTTTTGGTATTCATCTGGATGGCCCCATAATAGCGGTATGAACCGTTTTCGAGCAGAACATACCAGCTCAAAATCCTAAAAGCCTGATCGGATGATTTAATTACAGAAACGTTTTTAAGCGAATCGAATGGGTAAGAAAAAGAATTAGGAGTTTTTAAAGCCTCAACCAATGTTTTTACGAAACTGCCGTTCACTTCTAATTTTTGCGCATCGCTTTGTGCAGCAATAACCCTTGCCGATATTTTAATCAGTGTATCCTGGAAAACGTTTAATTGGTTTGGTGCCTGTTGCGCTTTTACACTAAAACTAAGCGTTCCAAAAATTAAAAGGATATAAAATCTGATAAGTTTCATATGATCAAATGCCGAAAAATCCTGCAAAATCCAAAATTATAATTTCCCGATAACTAATGCGCTTGCGCCGCCGCCTCCGTTACAAATTCCGGCAACACCGATTTTTCCGTCGTTTTGTGCCAGTACCGAAAGTAAGGTAACCACAATTCGGGCACCAGATGCACCAAGCGGGTGACCCAATGAAACCGCGCCGCCATTAACATTAACCTGATTGTCGTTTAATGCTAAAAGTTGATTGTTCGCGATAGAAACCACAGCAAAAGCTTCGTTGATCTCGAAAAAATCTACATCATTGATATTTACATTGGCTTTGTGTAATGCGAGTGGAATTGCTTTTGAAGGGGCAGTTGTAAACCATTCGGGCGCCTGTTGTGCATCAGCATAGCCTAAAATTTTAGCCAGGGGTGTTAAACCGAGTTCTTTTGCCTTATCGGCGCTCATTAAAACCAATGCTGCTGCGCCATCATTTAAGGTAGATGCATTTGCAGCAGTTACGGTTCCATCTTTTTTGAAAACAGGTTTTAGTGAAGGTATTTTATCAAACTTAACGGCTGTTGGCTCATCATCGGTGTCAACCAAAGTAATGTCGCCTTTACGGTCTTTAACTTCAATGGCCACAATTTCATTGGCAAATTTACCTGAAGTTTGTGCCGCTTGCGCTCTTTTGTAAGAGCTTATGGCGAAATTATCTTGTGCCTCGCGATTGATATTACATTCGGTAGCACAAAGTTCTGCTGCTGAACCCATGTGGTAATCGTTGTACACATCCCACAGACCATCTTTTACCAAACCGTCTGTAATCTGTCCATGCCCCAGGCGATAGCCGTTTCTGGCTTTATCGAGATAATAGGGAACATTACTCATGCTTTCCATTCCGCCGGCAACTATAATTTCGTTGTCGCCATTTGCAATACTTTGTGCCGCAAGCATAATTGCTTTAGTGCCCGAAGCGCATACTTTATTTATGGTAGTGGCAGGTAAATCTGGTAAACCGGCAAATTTAGCGGCTTGTGTTGCGGGTGCTTGTCCTAAGTTTGCAGATAAAACATTACCCATGTATACTTCCTGGATCTGTTCTGGTTTTAATCCGGCTTTTTCAATGGCTGCTTTAATGGCAAAACCACCAAGCTGGGTAGCAGAAAATTGAGCTAATGAGCCTCCAAAACTGCCAATAGGCGTTCGCACAGCTGATACAATTACAACTTCTTTCATGTAAACTAAATTTTATGAATTTTTTGGTTAGGCCGCTAAGTTAGTCAAACCTCGCAGGTTTCCAAAACCTGCGAGGTTTAAAAATAACGTTTAGAAAATGATTTTAGCCTATTTGAAAATAATGGGTTTTTAATAGCTTTTGGGAAAGGTGCTTGAGTAGTACTTAGGGTAGCTCAGTCCTGCTGTTCGCTATAGCCCTCATACTTCGGGGCTGTCGCTGCCATCAGGTTTAAATTACTTGAGGCGGTGGGCTTGGGGAGCAGTAGAAACCTGACAAGTTTAATTTAAAGCTGTGGGTTGTGCGTTAGGGATTGTAAGGGTTCAGTACCGATTTTTCATCGGTACCGGAGCGCAGCGCAGCCCTGCAAAGCCCGACCCTTTCCCGAATTCTCGGGATTGGGGAACGCCCAAATATTTTTATAGACTTCCGAAGTTACAAAGGCCCAAAGCATTTAAAGTTGGTAGTTAACAATTTGCAGCTCTATTCTTCCTTAGCTTTGCCTTTTTTTCTGGATTTTATCGCCTGCGTAAGCAGAAACTCGATCTGTCCGTTCGTACTTCTAAACTCGTCAGCAGCCCAGGTTTCTACTTCTTTTAATAAAGCAGGACTAATTCTTAATACAAAAGCTTTTTTATCTTTCTCCGCCATTCTTATTGTATTGCTTGTATATTATACCTCGTTTTTAAATTTACGAGGAACATTTCGAGTTCCTCTATTTTATTGGAGCTGAACAAAAGTTTTTTGCCGTTTTTAAACTCCAGCTGCAAGCCCCTGTTTTTATCGTTTAAAAGGTAAGCTTTGTCTTTAAATTTAAACCAAAGGCGGTTTTTTACGCCATAACCACCATATTCGGAAAATGCATCGTACTTTCTGATATAAGCTTTTTCGATACTTACCCAGCGGAAACGACTTGGTGTAAAGTGAAAGGGGGGATATCGGAAAGATACACCTTCAGCCGTTATTTTTAAGGTGAGTTTACTCTGCTGCACTAAAAA
The DNA here is from genome assembly GCF_059423705.1 of Pedobacter sp. GW460-11-11-14-TSB4. NCBI lineage: Bacteria > Pseudomonadati > Bacteroidota > Sphingobacteriia > Sphingobacteriales > Sphingobacteriaceae > Pedobacter > Pedobacter sp. GW460-11-11-14-TSB4. The sequence continues at coordinate 7,236 of NZ_JBWKYI010000030.1, read as the reverse complement.
AATGATTAAAAACGGAGATAGGATCGCTAAAACCGGAGCGAAGTACATCGCTTTAAGCTCAGCATAACTCAGGCCCTTATTCTGAAAAATAAGCAGGGCTACTGTTGGGAATATAGTTGCTGCTATTACCAGATATAGCCACCAGATCTTTAAACCATGTTTTTCCTCAAACTCCATTGTACTTAATTATATAAGGTTCCGGTATTTACCACAGGCTGTACATGGCGATCGCCACAAAGCACGACCAGTAAATTACTCACCATGGCGGCTTTGCGTTCTTCATCCAGCTCAACAATTCCTTTTTGTGATAATTTCTCTAAGGCCATTTCTACCATGCCTACAGCGCCTTCTACTATTAATTTACGGGCTGCAATAACCGCTGTAGCCTGCTGACGCTGTAACATGGCGCTCGCAATTTCTGGTGCATAAGCCAAATGCGAAATCCTGGCTTCTAAAACTTCGATACCTGCTCTCGATAAACGTTCGTTCAGTTCGTTTTCTAACAGTTCACTCACTTTATCCGCACCATCTTTTAAAGTGATGCTGGTTTCTTCGCCCTCAGCATGATCATAAGGAAAAATGTTGGCCAGGTGCCTTACAGCGGCTTCACTTTGTATGTTTACGTATTGCATGTAATTTTCGACAGAAAACACAGCCTTAGCTGTTTCATTTACTTTCCAAACCACCACAGCAGCAATTTCGATCGGGTTGCCCAGTTTATCGTTAACTTTTAACTGCTGTCCGTTTAAATTGTTGGCTTTTAATGATAAACGTCTTTTAGCGGTTAGGGGATTTACCCAGAAAAATCCATCAGCTTTTACCGTACCGATATACTTTCCGAACAGCGTAAGTACCATCGATTGATTGGGGTTGATGATTAAAAAGCCCGGGAAGATTAAAAATATATCTATGGCCAGTAAAATCCCTCCCCAGAGAAAGATTTCTGAAACAAAGCAAAAAATGGAAGCGCCCAGCAATGCGATGCATAGTGCGAATGTTAGATAGCCTGATGGCGGATTGATAATTTTTTCCTGATACATAATTGATATTAATTTGATATCATAAAGTAAAATATAAAATCTGGTAATTGCAAACAAAAGCCGTAAAATGTATATTAGATAAAAATGCTATTTTTGACAATACAATAATTACATCGTTTTGGCCAAAATCAAGAGAAATTCCCACAAGATCCTTTACCGGAAGTATTCATCAAACCTGAAATATGTGATGATGATATTTACCGTTTTCATTATTACGCTATTTCTACCCAAACAACCCCGGTTTAGATATGAGTTTGAAAAAAATGCAGTATGGAAAAATAAGGACCTGATTTCGCCCTTCAGTTTTGCTATTTTAAAAACCAACCCGCAGGTTAGTGCCGATAAAAAGAATGCCTTAAAAGATATTTTACCCGTTTACCAATTGGATAGGGGCATTACCGCAAATGCTTTGGAGGAGTTTGCCAATGAATTTGATGTGAAATGGAAATCGAAGCAACTGAACGAAAAAGACAGGGATGCCTATAAAAGTGCTTCTTATAAACTGCTGCAGAATATTTACCAGAAGGGCATTATTGGCTTAAATGTGAAACATCAGGCAGGAGGGAAGAACTACGACTTTTCTTTGCTTGAAAACAATGAGGCCCAGGAGAAAAATACACAGGATGTTTTTACTGCAGAGTCGGCCTTGAACTTTTTTAAAGATCATTTTAAAGCCCCCAACCAGGTGATGGGCGATCTGGTTGCCAACCTGGCCATTGATCATATTACCCCGAACATTGTATTTGATGAGCGACTGACCCAAACGATACAGGATAATACAATTAATAATATTTCTACTACCAAGGGCATGGTACAAAAGGGAGAACTTATTGTAGCGAAGAATGATGTTATTGATGAAGAAATTTACCAAAAACTCGAATCTTACAAAGCAACCTACGATGCACAAACCAAAACAATTGGCAGCAGGGCATTGGTTTATCTGGGGCAGGTGGTATTGGTTGGCTTTATACTCGCCATTTTAATGTCGTTCCTTTTTCTTTTCCGGAAAGATATTTTTGCCGATAACCGTCAGCTTTCTTTAATCCTGATTGTGACCACGGGGATGTTACTGGCCTTAACCTGGGCCATTAAAATGGAAATCCCAAGTTTGTATTACATTCCGTTCTGTGTGGTACCTATTATCATCAGGATTCTGTTTGATACACGTTTGGCACTTTACCTCCATATGCTGGTGATTTTAATTGCCGGTTTCTTTGTGGCCAATAGTTTCGAATTTGTGTTTTATCAGGTTACGGCGGGCATGGTTGCCATATTTAGTATCAAAAACTTTGTGAAGCGCGAGAGGTTCCTGGTTTCGGCCTTATTTATTCTTCTGGCTTATTTGGTTTCTTTTATCGGTATAGCCCTGCTCCGCGAAGGATCTTTCCGCGAAATAGAATGGATGAATTTTATTCCTTTTGTTTTTAGCGTACTCTTATCGCTCTTAGCTTACCCTTTAATTTATCTGTTCGAACGTATTTTTGGTATCACATCAGATGTGGCCCTGATTGAGCTGACCAATACCAATAATAAACTGTTAAGAGAACTTGCTTTTAAAGCGCCTGGAACATTTCAGCACTCTTTACAGGTGGCTAACCTTGCCGAAGCTGCAATATTTAAAATTGGAGGTAATTCTGTGCTGGTAAGGGCAGGTGCCTTATATCATGATATTGGTAAAGTTGATAACCCGCAATATTTTATTGAAAATCAAAATACGGCTGTTAGTCCGCACGATAAATTACCTTATGAGCAAAGTGCGCAGATCATTATTCAGCATGTGCACAAGGGAATTGAGATTTTAAGAAAGAACCAGATTCCTGAAGCGATTATTGATTTTATCAGAACCCACCATGGTAATACCCGGGTTGATTATTTTTATCAGTCATTTTTGAAAAATACACCTGAAAAATTTGTCGACGAAAACATTTTTCGTTACCCCGGACCCATACCTTTTAGTAAAGAAACTGGTGTGTTAATGCTCGCCGATTCGGTCGAAGCGGCCTCAAGAAGTCTGAAAAATCCCGATGCGCAGAACATAAATGACATCGTTGAACGGATAATTAACTACAAATTGGAGCAAAATCAGTTAGATGACTGCGATTTGACGTTAAAAGATATTGAGACTATCAAATTGATATTCAAGACGATGCTTATGAGTATCTATCATGTGCGTATAGATTATCAACAAATTTTGTAATTTTTTTTTGTTGGATAACTTGTTTTACTATATTTGCAGACCTCAAAACAACGCCGGTAGGGCGGAAAACAGAGGATAAGGAGAGGTGCCTGAGTGGCCGAAAGGAACAGTTTGCTAAACTGTCGTACTGGTAACGGTACCGCGGGTTCGAATCCCGCCCTCTCCGCAGAAAATAAAAATTTGCAAATAAAAATGGAATTATCAATTTAAAACCGTTTCTTTGCAATCCCTTCGAAAAAGGGAAATAAAAAAAGAAGATACCAAGTTCGGGATGTAGCGTAGCCCGGTATCGCGCCTGCTTTGGGAGCAGGAGGTCGTAGGTTCGAATCCTGCCATCCCGACAAAAAGTTGATCCACTTTTAAAACAGGATTGAAAGATCGATACCAAGTTCGGGATGTAGCGTAGCCCGGTATCGCGCCTGCTTTGGGAGCAGGAGGTCGTAGGTTCGAATCCTGCC
>NZ_JBWKYI010000030.1:0-3442 GCF_059423705.1 Pedobacter sp. GW460-11-11-14-TSB4 | reverse complement strand
CATCCCGACATAGCATTAAATCGGAAAGTATATCTCTATTACAGATAAATTTTTCCGATTTTTTTTGCGTAATAAATTTGAAGGTTAGGCTCAATCCTATTGGCGTCTAAATATTTTTCACTCTATCGAGTATGTTTAATTTTAAGATTGCGATTGACTTTCGAAAATATTTGAAGCAGTTTTCGCATTAGAATGCTCTTGCTATATTAATTTAAGCCTAAACGACGATTTTACAAGATTTGAAAATCGCTAAAGGTGGGTATTTAAAGGGGAATGATTAAGTTTGATTAAACAATCTCAGTATATGTCTAAATCAAACGCTCCAATAACGATTCAGAAAAACCAGAACGTACAGAATAAGTGAAGATTATCCAGAAACTGTCCACCTTATTTCAGGCAAACTAGTCAGTTTTTACCCCTTCAAAATGATTACTAAATCCGCTATAAAGTATTCAATTGGCTGATTTTAAGTCTTTTCAAGTCTGTTTTAAGTCTACATGAATCTTCTATCATCCAAAACTAAATAATCTTTCTGATGCGTGAAAATTACCCTTTAAGGAAGATTTAAATGTGGGAGTGTTGTATTGGATTCAATAAGGAGGAAAATAACCGATTTAGGTTGTTGTTTGGGCTTTTCGATCAACTAAACAGGTTCCTTGGTGTTTTGGGAAAAGATCTATACCAGAATCAGTGAAAAATTCGGAAACTGGAATCAGCCATCATGAAGGTGTATTAGAGGAGGAAATCATGCACAAGTGTTCAAGCTGTAGCTGAAAGTCGGATGCACATTTTGGAATGAAATCGAGTGGCTACTATCTCTGAATTCCTCAACTATGGTTTTTGTGTAAATTATTCAATAAATAAATGTTTTAAGCCTTTAATTGTGATAATTATTGTTAATTTTGAATTATAATTTCAGAAAACATGATAATCCAGTTCAACTTCAGTAACTATAAAACCTTCAAGGAAAGAGCGACATTGAACATGATCGCCTCAAACTATGATAAGGACACTAATGAAGAAGATAATATCATACGCGTTGAGCAGCGTGACCTACGCGTACTCAAAAGCGCTGTCATTTATGGTCCAAACTCTGGAGGAAAAAGCAAGTTCATTGACGCGATCGGTTTTTTTAGAAAGTTTATCATCACCTCTTCCAAGGAAACCCAGCAGGGGGACACTATACCCGTGGAATCCTATAGGCTAAATTCCATGACTAGCGGAAAACCCTCGGATTTCGAAATGACCTTTATGGTAGATCGGGTGATCTATCGCTATGGTTTCGAGGTGAGTAAATCCGAGATCGTGGCGGAATGGCTCTATTCACGTCCAGAAAAAAAGGAAATCGAACTCTACTACCGTACGCTGCAAAAATTTGAATATGACACCAAACGTCTTGCCAAGATTGGTTCTCTGGAGCGAGAAGACCTAGTGCGAAAAAATTCCTTGTTGCTTTCGGTACTTGCCCAATTCAACGACCAAACCGCTATTTTGCTGTTAAACTATTTCCGCAACATGAACGCTGTTTCGGGACTGAACGAGCTGGATTATAAACACAGTTCCATCACCAAGGTAAAGGAAGACCCCGGCAAACGCGCCCAAATCGTAGAACTGTTGAAAAGCGCGGACCTGGGCATTCAGGACCTGCGTTATGAAGATCTTTATGAATCCTTCGATAATGAAGGAAAAAAGATGATTGGAGAATATAAAGATAGTTTTAATAAAATTGATCCTCATTTTTTTGCCAACATCATGACCAAGCATCAGGTTTACGATGAACATAATCAGCCCGATGGCTTCGTGGAATTCAGTATGTCCAAAGAAGAATCCGAAGGTACCCGGAAATATTTTCATTTCGCTGGCCTTGTGCTCGATGCGCTGGAGCAGGGGATGATCCTGCTCGTGGACGAGCTCGATTCGAAGTTGCATCCAAATCTGGTCTGCAAGATCGTTTCGCTTTTCAATTCCAGTATTACCAATCCGCAAAACGGCCAGCTGATATTCAATACCCATGATACCAATCTGTTAAGTTCGGGCATCTTTCGTAGGGACCAGGTGTGGTTCATTGATAAAGACCGTTACGGGGCATCCAGATTGTACTCTTTGGCCAATTTTAAAAATGAGGTCAGAAAGCATGAACCTTTCGAAGATAATTACATCCGGGGCAAATATGGTGCGACGCCCTTTTTGAACGAATTTGAAACAGTTGCTCAAGAAATTATTACGAAAAATGGCCAGGCAGAATAAAAGGGAGATTGAAAGACAAAAAGCGGAAACGCACAAAAAACAACTCGAACTCAGCAAGGCCAGACGCCGTGCGGGAGGTGAACTAGTGGCGCCTGAGCCCGAAATGGAAGTTAAGCCCAGTATATTGATCTATTGCGAGGGGCGAAATACAGAACCTTCCTATTTTAACCAGTTCAAGGTTTCCAGCGCGATTGTTAAAGCTTATGGAGAGGGTAAGAATACCCTGTCTTTGGTCGAGGCTGCAAAAAAGATTTCTGACGATGCTTCCGACCGGGGCAAGCCCTTTGATCAGGTTTGGTGTGTTTTCGACGCGGATCCCAAGCCTGATAACCCAAAGCAACTGGAGAACTTCAATGCTGCAGTCAAACAAAGCGAAGCCTACGGCTTTGGTACCGCCTATTCCAATCAGGCGTTTGAATACTGGTTGGTCCTGCATTTCGAGGACCATCAGGGCGCAGCCATGCCCCGAACCGACTATGATCCCAAGCTCAATAAATATCTCGCGCCATATGGTGTAACATATGATGGTAAAGGAACAAAAAAAGTCGGCAAAGATATGTTTGCAATTTTATTTGAGGTTATCGGGCATGATGAAAAGGGCAACCCCATCACGCGTTGTAAGCAGGCTACTGCACGTTCAAAACGGAACTACGATAACGCCGGTGACCATACCAATCCAGGCAAAGAGGAATCTTCCACCCGTGTGCATGAACTGGTTACCGAACTGCAAAAATATACTTAGATTAAAGTCAATGTTGAGCCCTGGCATTGACCTTTTATCCTCGTCACTAACCTTTAGGTCCCTTGGCTTTGCCTTGCAAAATGAAGACTCCGGAACTATTAAAGATTGCCATAGGTTACCAGAGAGGTTTTTTTTCGTGCTGGCAACTTGATATATCTAAGCCTTGATTTATGGTTTCTCTTGTCGTGAAATAGCTTGTCATTAAAAACTGAAAGACGGTAACAATATGTTTCAATGAAATTAGAACTTTCCAGAGTCGATTTTAATCGTCTGCAAGCTTCTTAAGATCCTGTAAAAATGATTCGAAAATTGTTCTGTCAGGTCGACACAAAACAAAAAGCCTTTAGATCATAAGATTTAAAGGCTTTTTTGTTTATTGTGGAGTCCTAAAAAAGGTTGACCAAATCTTAACAAAATGGTCAATAATAATTTAAAAAAATTGCAACGTTCACC